>NZ_JAHHPM010000346.1 GCF_024606345.1 Endozoicomonas sp. YOMI1 | reverse complement strand
CCCATCTGCAGGATGGCGACATCCTGTTAGGTGATGCGAATTTTGAGAACTACTTCCTGTTGGCTTTGTTGTTACAAGCCAAGGCTGACGTGGTTTTCGAGAAAAATGGTGCCCGCCATATTGATTTCCGGAAATGCGATCACAAGTTGGGTAGCAAGGATGGATTATTCAAATTAACAAGACCAGTCCGACCTGAGTGGATGAGTCAGGAGCTTTATGATCAGATGCCTGCAGAGCTGGTAATCCGTGCTGTCAAGAACAAACGTCGCACCATCATCACCACTTTATTGGATGCTGATGAGTATCCCCGGACAGAGATCATTGCGTTGTATCTGAAACGCTGGCACGTCGAGATTGATTTTGATGTCATCAAAACGACCATGAAAATGGATATGCTGCGCTGTAAAAGTCCGGAAATGGTGAGAAAAGAAATATCCATCAACTTTCTGGTATACAACCTAATACGGGCACTGATGGGAAAAACAGCAAAGCACATTGACAAGACTCCACGAGAATTGAGCTTTAAAACGGCCCAGGAAACGCTGGTGTCATTCCTTCAGACGTTGCTGGGTGCATCGGGTGACTGGCTGGAACAGAAAATCGTTAATATGTTGGACATCATAGGACAGCATATTGTTGGAAATCGACCTGGTCGGTCGGAGCCAAGGGCCGTTAAGAAGCGGCCAAAACCGCATAAAAGGCTCCAGCATTCAAGGTCGCAGGCACGCAGACTCAAGAAATACCAAGGGAAGTGAGCTTAAGTCAGTGCCATTGGGGTAAGCGCTTATTTGAGGACGTCTTCAAAAACCAACCTTTGACTGCCACGCTTTCACCTGTTTCAAATACAGGAGCGAGCCATGCATCAAAACACATCGAATCGCCGCACTTCTTCACAGTGGCAAAACCTGATCAACCAGCAGCAGGAAAGTGGTGTCAGTCAAAAAGCCTTTTGCGAATTAAATGATATTTGCCTGTCCACATTCACGCTCTGGAAACGTAAATTAACCCAGGCCACTGTTAAATCTGCTCAGCCAGAGCACGGCCCTGAATGGCATCAACTACCAACCGGCTTTGATGATCCTGTTCCAGATCCGTCAAAGTGGGATATGGAACTCGAATTGCCTGGTGGCGTCATCCTCCGCATGCGACGCTGACCATGTTTTTTCCGGAATCACAGGTCCGGGTCTGGTTGTATAACCGCCCCACCGATATGAGAAAGTCATTCAATGGACTGGCAGCTCTGGCCAAGAACGTGCTTGAAGAGAATCCATTAAGTGGGCAGCTGTTCGTCTTTATCAACCGCCGCCGTAATCAATGCAAAGTGCTTTATTTTGAACCAGGAGGCTACTGCATCTGGAGTAAACGTCTGGAGCAGGGGCAATTTCATCCTAACCCTGATCATACAGCCAAGCAGTTACTCGCATTAACGGATCTGAAAATGATCATTGATGGCATTGATACCCGATCAGTCCGTTACCATAAGCGCTATGAAAAACCTGATTCATCAACCAGCAAAAGTACCAAATAGCGTCTACAGTCAAGTGCTATGACATTGCCCGTTCCTGTCAATCAGCTCTCCCACCTGCAACTGCTCCAGCAGTCGCAGGCGCTGTTGCAGGAACAGACATCGGTTGCCGAATCCCTGAAACAGGAAATCGCATCCCTAAAACATCAGTTGGACTGGTTTAAGCAACAGTTGTTTGGTGAAAAGTCTGAAAAGCGATTGATCGATAACCCGAATCAATTAGCGCTTGGCGAGTTCCTCAAAGACGTTGAATCTCCGCAGCCACCAGAAACGGAAACCATTACCTACGAACGCCGAAAAAAACAGCGGTCTGATGATTGTGTCACAGATCAGGGGTTACGCTTCACCGATGGTGTTCCGGTTGAACTGATTCATATCCCGGCACCTGAAATGCAGGGTGAAGACGCCGACCAGTATGAAATCATTGATCACAAATATACTCATCGCCTGGCGCAGCGTCCGGGTAGTTACGTCATCCTGAAATACCAGCGTGATGTCGTTCGTCATAGAGCAGACCAGACCCTGAGCACAGCAGCAGCCCCCTCCGGCCTGTTTGATCGCAGCTTTGCCGATGTCAGTTTTATTGCCGGCATGCTGGTTGAGAAATACCGTTACCATCTGCCTCTTTACCGTCAGCACCAGAGACTAAGAGACTGGAAGCTAGCGGCATCACCGTCAGTCGCGGGACGCTGACCAACCTGGAGCAGCGGGCTGGTGATTTGTTGCGGCCCGTTGCCAGTGTAGTATTGGACAGCTGTCTTGAAAGTCAGACACTGGCGTTGGATGAAACGCCAACCAAAGCAGGGTTGAAATCCAAAGGCAAAATGAAGAAAGGCTACTTCTGGTGCTTCTATGGTGACCAGGATGAAATAGCTTTTATCTACTCCAACAGCCGCTCCTGCGATGTGATTGAGCCTTATCTGAAAGAATTTGAAGGGGTATTGCTCACGGATGGTTACCCCGGTTACGACAGCCTCTGCTCTAAATACCCAAAGATTACGCATGCCGAATGCTGGACACACAGCCGACGCTACTTCGTCAAAGCCGAAAAAGTGGAGCCCGAAGCCACCAAAGAAGCACTGAAACAAATCGGCGCGCTGTACAAGGTTGAAGATGACATCCGTCGTCAAGAATTAGAAGGCGATACACTGCGTGACTATCGCCAACTCAAAGCCAAACCTCTGGTTGACCAGTTCTTTGAATGGAACCGGGAGCAACTTCGTCGGCTGGATCTGGTTCCCACCAATCCTCTGAGCAAAGCACTCGGCTATGTTCACAAACGGGAAACAGAGCTGCAGGTTTACCTGAACGACCCAACGGTAGCGATTGACACGAATCATCTTGAACGTGGCCTACGTTGCATCCCGATGGGCAGGAAGAACTGGATGTTCTGCTGGACAGAAGAAAGGTGCGGGCAATGTTGCCGTGTTCCAGACGTTGATCACCAGCTGCCTGCTGGCGGGAATCGATCCCTACAAATACCTGGTTGATGTGCTGCAACGTATCAGCCTCCACCCGGCCCGTGATATCAGGGAACTGATACCTCGATTCTGGAAAGAGAAATTCGGAGCCAATCCATTAAAAGCCGATTTCGACAAGTAGGGGGAGTCTGCCCCCTGCTTGAACGCTTACGGCGGGGGAAAGACCGTCGGCTCCCCTGAACGGGGAACCGACCTACGGTTTACAAAGCGGCTCATCCCCTGCCAGAGTAGTTGATCTCTATTTTTTGGCGATTTCAGTTTTCTTAATGTCTACCCTAAGAATGGCTGTACACAGTCAGCACCTTAGATTTTTTGTTGATTTAAATACCAAGTCATTGCCTCATCAACTCCATCTTTAATCCTATGAGACGGGCAGTATTTAAGTAACTTTTTACTTTTGTTAATATTTGCCTGCGAATGACGTACATCACCCTTGCGAAAATTTCTGTATTCTGGTTCGACTAAAACGATCTCTGGGTGTGTTCGCAATAACTTCTCTTTTATAACGTTGAATAAGTCATTCAGAGTAGTGCGGTCACCTACTGCAACATTAAATATATTATCTTTCGCTTCCTCATCTGCCTTTGCAGCAAGAATGTTGGCTTGAACCGCATTTTCGATATAACAGAAATCCCGGCTGGTTTCGCCATCTCCATTAATATAAACCTTTTCACCTTTAATCAGAGCCGCTGCCCATTTTGGAATAACAGCAGCATAGGCTCCCTCAGGGTCTTGTCGTTTTCCAAATATGTTAAAGTAACGTAGGCCAATTGTTTTGAAACCATATGTTTTGGCAAAAACACCGGCATACAGCTCATTCACATACTTGGTCACCGCATACGGCGACAATGGGTTACCAATGTTTTCTTCTACTTTTGGTAATGCTGAATGATCACCATAAGTAGAGCTTGAGGCGGCATAAGTAAAACTTTGAACTTTCGCATCTCTGGCCGCCACTAACATATTTAAAAACCCTGTTATATTGGCAACGTTAGTGGCAATTGGGTCATTAATTGATCGAGGCACTGAACCCAATGCAGCTTGATGAAGTACATAGTCCACATCTTTGCATACTTTATGACAATCACCTAAGTTACAAATATCACCCTGAATAAAAGTAAACCGTTGCCATTGATCAGAAGTAACCAACATTTTAACTTCTTCCAAGTTATGCTGATATCCGGTGATAAAATTATCTAGCCCAACTACTTTCTGATTAAGATTTAGTAAAGTTTCTAAAAGATTTGAACCGATAAACCCGGCAACACCAGTAATCAGCCAAGTTCTCGGATGTTCTCGAAGTTCATTTTTGACTGTTTCGTATTTCATAAAAGAAGTTTGTTCAATTTTAGTCACCGTTTACCCCGGATTAAAATGATTACATATTATTTTTTAATCTGAAAGGTATCAACGATCCTACCTTAGGAAATAGTTGTTTCCAGACCAAGTACGTGGAATCACGGTAAAGGCAATTAAATATTACAATCGGCCATCAACGGTATCAGGTGGTAGAATATATTTAATATCATAAACAACGCACCCCTCCCGACCGAGGTTACGAATGGTTTCCGGCCCCATTGCTTTAAACTTTTTATGCCCTACCGCCAAAACGATAGCTTCGTATTTACCTGTATCAGGTTCTTGTATAGGCGTGATTCCGTATTCATGCTCAGCCTCTATAGGATTAACCCAAGGATCAAAAATTTCAACATTTGCGCCGTACTCACGGAATTCTTCAACCATATCGATAACACGGGTATTTCGCAAATCTGGACAATCTTCTTTAAAGGTCAGCCCCATAATCAATATATTGGAATCTTCTATATGAATACGCCTTTTGATCATCATTTTAACGACCTGAGAAACAACATATTGCCCCATACCATCATTAATACGCCGTCCCGCAAGAATAACTTCAGGATGATAGCCAATTTCCTTAGCTTTGTGTGTAAGATAATAAGGGTCTACACCAATGCAATGACCACCGACCAATCCGGGTCGAAATGGTAAAAAGTTCCATTTGGTACCTGCTGCCAACAAAACTTCTTCGGTATCAATATTCAAGCGATTGAAAATTACAGCCAACTCATTTATCAATGCAATATTCAAGTCACGCTGGGTGTTTTCAATAACCTTTGCTGCTTCTGCCACCTTAATACTGCTGGCTTTATGAGACCCTGCAGTGATAATGGAGCTATAGAGACTATCCACATAATCAGCAACTTCAGGGGTTGAACCTGACGTTACTTTTTTTATGGTAGTTACCCGATGTTTCTTATCCCCTGGATTAATACGCTCTGGGCTGTAACCAGCAAAGAAGTCTTCGTTAAAAACAAGGCCTGATTCTTTTTCAATAAGTGGAATACAGTCCTCTTCAGTTGCTCCTGGATAAACAGTGGATTCGTAAATAATGATATCATCCTTACCAATAACTTTACCGAGCATTTCACTTGCTTTTATCAGTGGAGCAAGATCGGGTCTTTTATGCTGATCAATTGGAGTGGGCACAGTTACAATATATATACAAGCTTGCTTGAGATCTTCCAGTTGACTGCAAAAGGTAAGATCACAAACTTCTGAAAGTTCTTGGTCACTAACTTCTTGCGTGCTGTCATGACCTGCAAGCAATTCTTCAACTCGGCTTTGATTGATATCAAAGCCGATAGTCTTATACTGCTTCCCAAATTCAACTGCAAGAGGTAGGCCGACATAACCCAAACCTATAACAGCAAGAATAGGATCTTTATTAAAAAGCATTCAGTTAATCCTGTAAGTAGTCTAAATATTGAAAACGGATATTTCTCAGCTTCTATGCCAGAGCTAATGGGGAAGTCTCCTCAAAAGCAAGCTGTGGACTACTTATATTGCTAAATAAGTAGTTGACCATTTGAAATCATATAAACTGTCTAATCGATCAGACATTAAAGTCAATACCAGCAGAACCTTTAATTTTGTACTACTGTTTGCTTAAATTTTCAGCCTGTTGTGCCCCCATGAAGTTCGTCTCTGCCATCACTGATAAAGCCATTATCACAACATTACAACATGCTTGGCGCCTTGGCTCTACGCCTTATCTCAGAGAAAGGGCCCATGCTATTCTGTTAAGTCATCGCGGCTATTCTCTTGAGCAAATTGCCGATGTTTTTGGAACTCAATATCAGACTATTTCAAGCTGGATAGATCATTGGGAGGACTATGGCATTCGGGGCCTGTATAAAAGTCATGGCGGCGGTGTTACTGCACGGGAAATTCATGAAGACCCACAGCCCGCCAGTACCTGGGAGAGGTAGTGGGTACTCATGGCAGCCTTCCTCTGCTTTCGCTTCAGGCTCGCTTTGAACGTCGTTGTATTATTCAATAAATTAACTGCAATGTGTCGATAAACTGTTCTTAAGGTAGACATTAAGCCCCACCCACCGCACAAAGGCCTAATCTTGTACGCC
>NZ_JAHHPM010000345.1 GCF_024606345.1 Endozoicomonas sp. YOMI1 | reverse complement strand
GCGTACAGACCATCCGCTGGATATCATTGGCTTCGGCTATCCGCAGCAGTTCCAGGGATTGCTCCAGGGTATCGGGGCCATCATCAATGGCGGGGATAATATGGTTATGAATATCTATCATTTTTTCGCTACCCGCTGCCCGCTGCCCGCTTCCCGTAAAAGCACCCATTCTATCTTTTTCGGGCGGCGGGAGGCGGGGAGCGGGTAGCGGTCTTTTTAAACCGTCACCTTGCCAAAAAATCGTCGCACCAACACCATCAACAGCCAAGCGGGAAGAAGCAGCAAAACCAAAGCCAGAAATATGGCCAGCGGCAAAGGCACATTAAAATAGTTAAAAACAAAAACTACTGAGCTTACCGCCTCAACAATATCGAAGCTTAGTAATTGTCCCGGAATAACTTCATCATTTTATTCACTCCGGGAAAATGCCGCCGCCCGCTTCCCGCCACCCGCTGCCCGCAAAAGCACAAGTGGTTCCAGCTTTTCGGGAAGCGGGCGGCGGTTAGCGGGTAGCGTCTGTAGAAATGTCGAAGTTATTTCAGGACAGCTCCTTAATGGCTGATTCTGCGCTTTGGACGACGCATTAATCACCAATACTTCCGCAGCGATCACCCAGAACATAATGGTGATATTGATGATCAGTCGTTTTTTCATTAACACCGCTGCCCGCCTCCCACTGCCCGCTCCCCGTAAAAGCACCCATTCTATCTTTTTCGGGCGCCGGGAGGCGGGCAGCGGGAGGCGGTCTACAATACTTCTGACTAACCAGTTAAGAAGAAAGAAAATGGCATACGAAAATCTTGATGTCTGGAAACGGTCTTCCAGACTGTGCGTTGATATTTATAAAACCCTGGCTCAGCTTAAGGACCATGGTTTTAAAGATCAATTAACTCGTTCAGCACTTTCGATTCCAAGCAATTTAGCGGAAGGCCTTGAGAGAGAATCTGGCAAAGAGCAAAAACGGTTTGTCTCCATTGCCAGAGGCTCTGCTGCAGAGTTGAAAACACAAATCTATATCGGCATTGAGATTGGCTATATCACTAAAGATAAAGGTCAATTATGGATTCGTGAGATCAAGGATATCAATGCAATGATTCAGGGGCTCATGAAAAGCTTTGATCGATTCCCGTCTTCCTGACGGGCGCTTCCCGCCTCCCGCTGCCCGCTTCCCGTAAAAGCCCGATCTTATCTTATTCGGGCAGCGGGAGGCGGGCGGCGGGCAGCGCCCGAAGGGGTAGGCATATAACGAGCCAACAAAGCCAGCGCCATCATCACCACAAAATAAGCCGCATTGGAAGGAATCTGCAGATTAAAATCCACTGATGAGTGAATCATAATGGCCAGAATGCCCATAAAGGCGGTAAAGCCCATGCCAATCATCAGCCGGTTACGACGCTGGCGCATGGCGGCAATCGCATGCCAGGCTGCCGCCAGCACCATCAGCGCCAGAATGATATAGGCGGGTATACCAAACTCCAGGGGGAATTGCAGAAAATCAATATGGGCCAGGTCGTAAAAGCCCCGCCAACTGCCATCATGATAAGTGGGTAACGTCGTATAAAACGAGCCGCCACCGGAGCCGGTCAGGCCATAATCGCCAATAGCATCCAGCGTTACTTCCGCTACATTGGGCCGGGTTTCCCTTTCCATGGAGGTTTGCTCAAGGCGCTCCACTACCTTCTCCAAGCCAAACCACTGGCTGACAATAGCAGTATCAATCACCAGCAAACTGACAAACAGCACCACCATTCCCCGGCTCAGCTGCTTACGACAGATAACGTACAGAAAGCCGGTAATCATCAAACTGGAGAAAAACGCGGTATTACCCATACGGGAGCGGGAGAGCACCAGACCAATCACCATAATGGCCAGCCCGGTACGGAGGATCACCTTATTGCTCATCAGGGTTTTCAGGGTGCGGTGCAGCCACTCGTGCCAGTCCCGGGAAGGGCGTTTATTAAGCTGGGCAATCAGCAGGCCCATCCCTGCCGCCAGGGTCATCTCCAAACAACCGGCAAAGCTGTTGCGGTTGACAAAGGTACCGGTAGCCACACCAAAGTAAGAAGTCTTATCCCGAAACAGCAGCACTTCCAGACCGGAGAGGGTACTTAACGAACCAAACACCGCCTGAAAAATACCGGAAATCACCAGCACCCAGGCAAAGCTTTTCAACTTCTCAGGCCGGTCGATCAGCAGCAGGCACAGGCAAAACAGCAGATAATAGGCCAGTGCCAGCAACGCCGTAACCTGAGTAGCGAAAGGGTCAAGAGAGAGGGGAAGTAAATCTGGCAGAGGCAATCCCAGTGCCAAATAAGCCTGAGAATGAATATCCCAGGCATGGGGGGAGAGAGCCTTTACCCAATCAACGGGTAACGGAATCTGTTGTATAAAAAGCCAGCAGGTGACTAGAATAAATCCCAGGTGAAACCAGCGGGCCTTCTGAAAGGCAAGCGTCACCGGCAGCCGGTTCAGGGCATAACCCGGCAACCAGAACAACGCCAGCCCATAGACCAGCATCATCAAAATCCCCATAGCCCACTCGGGCTTGCTGCCTTCTGGTAAAGGCAACCAGAACATCACCGCCAACAGCGGCCAGAACAATTTTTTAGACATTCGTTATTTT
>NZ_JAHHPM010000344.1 GCF_024606345.1 Endozoicomonas sp. YOMI1 | reverse complement strand
CTCCGCTCAGGACGAACGGAGTTTGGACGTCAATGATAGAAGGAACCCATCAATTACATTGAAACCTTGTACCAGATCGTTTATCCAGGTTTCGCGACAGCCTCAGAACCGTGGGAACGAGATCAGAATCTAAACGTTGGCCTGCAATACAAAGAGATCATTTTCACTTAGTGTTTTAAGCCTTTGCGCCTCAAACAAAGCAATCAAGCATTCGGATCAATAATCACATGAGCACCCTTTTCCGCCGCCACCTTACGACAGGCTTTATAATCACGCTCACTGGTAATATAAAAAGTCGGAGCAATATTAACAGAAAGATCCGGAGCCATACCCCGCCCATTAGACTGTCTTTCGGAATTTACCGTGCCCATGGAATAACAGACCATACCCTGCTTCTGAAGATCTTCCGCCTGATCAGCAGCCTGAACAGCACCAGCCAATAACATTCCCGCTACAGCAACAGCAATTACTTTCATTGTTTCAGTCCTTTACGTGTGTTTTTAAGGAACTGTTGTTATCGGCCTCGGCAGCAATCATTTAGCAGGCTAATGCTCTTTTCTGTCAAATATCAGGAAAGCCAACCACAACACCTGAGGTAAAGAATATTTGGCTTCTCCAGTCTCACTGGCTGATACCGATAGTCTGCTCTTCCAGGTACTCCAGCGGTCTTGACGCTATTCCTTCCAGCTATCCCTTCAAAAAAAACGATACGCAGGTTTTACCCGATGCACTTTGACCTGGATCAAGTTTTCCCGGAGTCCCGACTTTTTCCAGCAAAGGCGGAGATTAATAAATAAGCAGAATTAAAATAGCAATATTTACAATATTATTGCCTTAACCAAGGGAGACTGCATTCCATTACAGCCCGTCAAACCGGTATGATGGAAAAACCACCCTGATCATTACATTGGACGTTAACCATGAAAAAGCTGCTGGCCATTGCCGCTACCGCACTTATCCTGCCAATCAGCAGTCAGGCCGCACCACTGGACCGGAAACAGCAACAACAGGTCAAAGAGCTGGTGCGTGAGGCCCTGATGGAAAACCCGGAAATTTTTATCGACGTTGTCAATGAGTTGAAAAAAAGAGAAGAGTTAGCCAAAACACAGGCGCGAAACTCGGTGCTCACCAGCAATATGACCGAGCTTTTTAACAACAGTGATGATCCCTTTGTCGGCTCATCAACACCCAAACTGACCATTGTCTACTTTGGTGATGTTAACTGTGGATTTTGCAAAAAGCAGGACCCGGTTCTGGACGCGCTGGTCAACAATTACCCTGACCTGAAAATTATCTATAAAGACATGCCAATCCTTGGATCAAGCTCAAGAGAAGCAGCTGCTCTCTTATTAGCGGCCAGGGCTGAAGGTAATGACGCCTACCTTGCACTGCATAAAGAATTCATGTCTCACCCTGCCCGACATGACTCGGATTCCATTGCCAGTAGTGTCAAAAAACAGGGGTTGAATCTGGACGCACTGAAAAACGCTGTGGATGCTGACATTAACAGACAACTGGACAGTAATATCATGCTGGCTCAGAAGCTGGGCATTACCGGTACTCCGGCACTGGTGTTCCCCGATGAAGTGGTTGGTGGATTTACTCAGGAAAATGTCCTGAAGGAGATGATTGATAAAAGGCTCAGGCAAATCAAATAACACAGAAACCAATCTGAAGGCCCTGCTGACCTGCAGGGCCTTTATATAATAGTCTCTGAATAACTTCCGTATTTTTCAGGTTCCACACTCCTTTCGTGCTGAGTGCTGAGCCTGTCGAAGTATCGAAGTATCGAAGGGCGTGAACTCCGGCTCACGCATTGTGCCTGGCACCCTTCGACTCCGCTCAGGATGAACGGAGATCAAGTTCTAAACCGGGAAGTTGATTAAAGACTGTTCCTATTAAGCTCTATTTTAAGCAAGGGTTTAAACAATCAGATTTCAGAAACGATGCAGGCCTTGCGATCTTTACCGGTTCGCTCAAGATAGTCTGAGAAGTCTGCAGGAATACGCCCGGTTGTTGCCCCTTCCCAATCTACCAATGAACCATCAACGGCTTCGTAGCGAAACAAATAGCGCTGGCGTGTTTTTCCTTTACGGCCACCACTGCTTTTATCTTCTGTCAGGTCTTTAATATCACCCAGCGAGAGCCCAAGCTCTTTCATCTGTTTCACAACCGCATCCAGTGCCTCTTTTTTGCGTGCCTGCTCCTCTTCAACCTCCATTTGCGCCATCAACTTTTCTTCGTAAATGGCTTCAATGCGACCGATGACGCGCTGAAGGTCTTCAGCGTGCATATCATGAAAGAGCTTGCGTACCTGAACTTTAGACTTCAGAACACCGAGAGCTTCATCAAAAATATTCATTGTTTGAACCAATCTGGTAAATCAAAGGATCAATTAAACGTAGGGTTTGAAATTGGCAAAAAACTTAACATTGACAAATTTGCCTGTAAATAGACAAAAGCCCGTGCATTGTTGATAAAAAATAAGCATATTTTCTCATCACCTCGCAAAAAATGCTTTTTCCAGACATCGTTATAGGTAACGGCCTATTACATCGCGACGAAGCCATGAATCATAAGGGGTAATACGAAGAATCAGGTTCCTCATCACATGGTTTGGGGAGTCAGCAATGGTTAACAATTAAGGTAGAAATCAGCAGCATAAAACAGGGAAGATTAAATAAAGCCAGAATACTGATCAAAGCACTACCAACATAATAATTCAGTCTCATTTCAAGGAAAAATAAAAAGCGTCCACCCGGTTACTTCATGAAAAGCCTGATTATTGAGTTTAATTCATATTTAAAAATACGCCAAAAAACAAGAACCCTGACTGAAATTAAATCAATCAATAAAAGTAATAAGTTTCAAGAATATTAAAAGTCAGTTTAATTACAAAGCCCCAGAAAGTACCGGGGCTTTGCAGATGCGCTGAAATCAGGAAACCGCTTTGTACTTCTGCATTTCCTCGGCGCGAAGATCCTTCCGCAGGATTTTACCAACAGGCGTCATTGGCAGAACATCCCTGAACTCAACCTGCTTGGGAACTTTATACGCAGTCAGGTTCAGCCGACAGTACTCATTGACCTCCTCCGCCGTTAAGCTTTTGTCTTGCGGAATAATAAAGAGTTTGACTGCCTCGCCGGTTTTATCATCGGGCACACCAATAACGGCACAGTTCTGCACTTTATCATGCTTGGAAACGACATCTTCAACTTCGTTGGGATACACGTTAAAGCCTGAGACCAGCACCATATCCTTAACCCGGTCGACGATTTGCACATAACCCTGTTCATCGATAATGGCGACATCTCCGGTTTTAAACCAGCCTTCACTGTCAATCACGTCTGCCGTCGCTTGCGGGCGCTGCCAATACCCTTTCATCACCTGAGGCCCTTTGACACACAGTTCCCCACGCTCTCCTAATGGCAGCTCATTTCCCTGATCATCGATGGTCTTCAGCGCCGTACCGGACATCGGCAAGCCAACAGTACCCAGTTTTGAGTAACTGCCTGCAGGGTTCAGGGATACCACGGGTGATGTTTCAGAGAGGCCATAACCCTCGGAGATGGCACATCCTGTTATACCTTGCCATCGGTTGGCAACCGCCGCTTGCAGGGCGGTACCACCGGACATGGTCAACTTCAGTTCGGAAAAGTCGAGGTCTTTAAACGCCGGATGGTTCATCAAGCCAACAAACAGCGTGTTCAAGCCGATGAATATATTCAACTTGTGGGGCTTCAGGGACTTAACAAACGTATCCATATCCCGTGGGTTGGCAATCAAAATGCTGTGTCCACCCTGCTGGAAGAACGCCATCAAGTGCACGGTGAAAGCGTAGATATGATAAAGAGGCAGGGGCGCAACCGCCGTGTTGCCATCGGGTTTTGCCACTGGCACACCATTATCATCGGTCTGGGACAACACATTGACCGTCTGCAGTACATTACTGACCAGACTACGCTGAGTCAGCATAGCGCCTTTGGCCACTCCTGTTGTTCCACCGGTATACTGCAGCACGGCCACATCATCAGGATTAGGCGGCAGCAGTTTACTGTACTGAACTTTTGACCCAAGCTTCATGGCCTGGTTGAAACTCAGTGCCTGTGGCAGCTTATAAGGGGGAACCATCTTCTTGACGTGCTTTACCGCAAGATTAATCAGCGATCTCTTCGGCCAGGGCAGGAGGTCTGCCAACTCAGTGACAATCAAATGCTTGATTGGCGTATCCTGAATGATTTCCTCTACCAGGTGGCCGACAACATTAAGGCAGACCAACGCCTTGGCTCCTGAGTCGGTAAACTGATGTTTCATCTCCCTGGCCGTGTAGAGAGGATTGGTATTGACAATGACCAGGCCAGCCTTAATCGCGCCATAAACGACAATGGGATACTGAATAAGGTTCGGCAGCTGAATAGCAATACTGTCGCCGGGCTTCAGTGTCGTATGGTTCTGGAGATAGGCAGCAAAACGGGTACTCAACTGATCTATTTCGTTAAAGGAAACCGTTTTGCCCATGCTGGTATAGGCTGGCCGCTCGCCGTATTGATGGACTGCATGTTCAATGACTTCACCCAGGTTTTTGAACTTTTCAAGATCAATTTGGTCTGCAATACCGGGGGCACGTTTGCCATCCCAAAAACTGGCTTCCATGAACACCTCATACTTATTTTTTGTTGTTATACCAAGGCAATGAAGCAGTTGTATTTTTTTTACCCTGCTTTTTATGAGCTGCGGGTGTCTTATAAAAATCCTTTCTACTTCATCTATTTTCGGGAATCATACTATCTAAACGTTCAACCTTGAACCAAAAATGATATTTTATGCTTCTTTTTGTGCTAAAAAGCCATGAGTCTCTCAGGGCCACTAAGTGAAGGAAAGTGCTAATACCACAACGCACACCCTCCCGTGTGTGTGGGAATGCATATCTGAGCCTGCTGGATGAACCTAATTTCTGCCCGGGATCATGAGAGTTTAATGGGGAGGGGGCTATATTTGCGGAGAGATTCGGTATGCATTCCCACGGGGGACCGAAGAGGTGCCTGTGTATGTATAACAGAGCTTGGCTGCACTAGTGATCGATTTCAATGCAATTGATGGGTTCCTTCTTCATTGATGTCCAAACTCCGCTCAGGATGAACGGAGATAGCACACATCAAACTCATTGAAATGATGTACTAGTGATTGGTATTAACCAGTTTCCCGGCCCAAAGACCACAGCAATTTTCAGGAGAGGAAAGCAAGCTCAGTTTTTGTGGGCGAGTCAGCTTTTTGATGGCGGCTTCCCGTCGGCTGGCCGATGAACGGTCATGATCACTTTCCAGATAAACCAACTGTTGCGGTTTCCGTCCCCTGAAATACCTGGCTCCCCTGGCACCGCAATGTTGATACCATCGCCGTTCAAGATCCGTGGTAATGCCGGTATAAAGGCTGCTATCACTGGCAAGAATTATGTAAACCGACCAACATCCATCCGACATTCTCTGCTCTTCCTGAACGATTCCAAGTTGCTTTTCGATCCATTTGACCACGGCAGGAGGCTGTCCGGGGCCACTGAAAAAGGGCAGTCTATTCTCAGATAGCCTTTTAGCCAATAGAAGGTAATACACCACCGATCACCCCAAACTGGGCAACAATCACCAAAAGTCCAACAATGATGGCAATGGCCAGTGCCGGAATACCGCCTGCCACTTGATAGGGTTCTTCCATATGGAGCTTACGAACCTTCCAGACCAGTGCCACGGGAATAAATACCGCCAGAATCACCAGGGCCACAGCGGCGTACCCCAGGGCAGTGACAAAGCTCCCCGGCATAAAAATAGCCGCCAGCAGGGGTATCAACAGCGTGAGCGTAATGGTTTCAATACGCCCCCAAATACCATGGGAACGACCAAAAACTTCTGCCAGATAGTCAAATAACCCAAGAGCCACGCCCAGGAATGAAGTGCCCAGGGCAAATGCGGCAAAGGCACTGATCATATAATCAAAGCTGGACGTACCGGAATGATTGCCTATGGCATCCATCAGCGACGTTACGCCGTCCGGACGATGTGCCATGGTCACCACCACCGCAGAGGAAACCACACCAATCACCACCGCCATCCAGATAACATAAATGCTGAACGGAAGGGCGCTGCCACCAATCAGCGCATAGCGAAATCGCTGAGGTTTTCCCTGAACATACTGAACAACGGTGGGTACCGCGCAGTGATAGCCAAATGAGGTATATAACACCGGCAGCGCAGCGAATAAAATGCCAGGGGTACTGTTCTCCAGCCCAAGATTACTCAAACTGACCTCGGGCAAGAGTGACACCAAGATATAAAGCAGTAAGGCCAGCATCAGTGCGAACATCACCCGGTTGACCACATCAACGACCCGGGTACCCGTCACCACCAGAATGGCAACCAGCAAAACCACCGCCGTCGCGGTGATGCGAAAAGGCAGATGGACCCCCTGTTTTGCCAGCAGACTGCCCAAAACATTGGCACCACCGGAAATGTAAGCTGCGCACAGGGAATAATAGAGAAACAGCATGGCGACGACGGCAATACCCTGACCCACCGGCCCCATTAAACGCCCCATGACGCCATGCAGATTCTCTGCTTCCGGGCAGGCCCGACAGGCCTCGGCAATCAACAGCCCGCCATAGGTTGATAACCCCCACATCAAAAACATCAGGAATACGCCCCAGCCCAGACCGGTCAGTGCTGACACCAGCGGTAATGCCAGCATGCCAGCACCAATCGAAGTACCGGCGACCAGAAGGCTGCTACCCAACGTCTGACTTTTCATATTCGGTCCACCTGTTTGATAAAACAAAAGCCACTAAAAGCGGCTTTTGAAAGTGGGAAACTTATATAAGATAGATCGACAACATGACTCTATAAATAACCTGTCAGCACTAATAATGGACTGAATTAGAATTTTTTCTACTTATCAGGTGTTTTTGTCGGAAATCTGAAGGGTGAGTTGGCCCGGAGCCTACAGAGTTTTTTTGCCTGCTGGCAATAAAATCTCAATAGGCCCTGACTATCAACCGCAGCACTTTTTATATTTTTTCCCGCTACCACAAAGGCATGGATCATTTCGACCCGGCACTTTTTCCAGTACTGTCGTTTTGGGCGTATCCTTCAATAATTGCAAAGCAGATGTATCCTCTGCGGCTTCTTCATCCACGTGAATCTGGCAAAACCAGCCATTCTCCAGAAATTCTTGTTCCAGCTCAGCCCGGCGCTCTTCGGTCTGAACAGAAAGAACGGCAGGGTTCTTTTCCGTCCCGAGACGAGCTTGTTTTTTACCGTCGAAAACCCGGTAGGCCTGCTTATCATCAATTTGAAGATTGGTCTGGGTATAAAATTTGCCCATTTGATCACCTGCTAAGCTGGAAAAAGTTGACCTCTCGGAACGAGAGCAAGAGGAAATGCAAAACCGGAGCATTTTACTGTAATTGCCTGTCATTAGCCACCAGCCAATTCTTTCCGGTATACCTGCAAAGCTTATAAAAGACGAATGCCATCTTCATCAATGCTAATCAGGCGTTCTTTGTATAGCCCACCAATCGCCATTTTGAACACCCTTTTACTGACCGAAAACTCCCTTTTGACCACCCCGGGGTCAGTACGATCATTAAAAGGCAAAAAGCCCTTCTCAGCCTTCAGCCTTGCAAGAATCACCGTGCCCAGGTCACTCATTTCCTGCTTATCAAAGCCTTGCTTTTTCAGGCATAAATCCAGTTTCTGATCGGGTCGGACCCGTTTAATAAAGCCATCAAACTTCATGCCCATCCGGATTGGCTGGTCGATATCCTGGTCAAAAATAACCCCCGGGTATTTATTGTCGACAATTGCCGTATAGCCGATATCTGTACGGTCACAAATCCAGAAGATTGACCACCTTCAGGTGGTTCATGTGACCTATTCTAACCATGAGCCTGTCCGGCAATAAAAGCGGGAGGGAATTGTATCATTGCAGTAGAGGCTCTGCTGTCATCAGCACCAAAAATAATGTCAGTTATTTATGGCGTGAGAATTGCCTCATTAATGTCATATAAATTATTCACAATAAACCTGTTTTCATAATAAATAACCAGGCAAGGAGCATCAGAATGAAGTATTTTTCACGCCGTGCGGTAAAACCCGGTGATCTCAACCCTGCATACCGACTGTTTGGCGGCACACTGCTGGCCTGGATTGATGAGGAAGCGGCTATTTATGCTTCCTGCAAAATGGGTCCTGGCAAGTTGCTGGTGACAAAATATATGTCAGAAATCGACTTTGTCAGCTCAGCCGTTTGCGGTGATATTCTGGAGTTCGGCCTTGAAGTGGTCGGTACCGGCAAGACCTCACTGACAATCTGTTGTGTGGTACGCAATAAGGTCACCAGACAGGTGATTATCGTGGTTGATCGTATTGTGTTTGTCTGTGTTGACGAAATGGGCAATCCAACCCCGCACCATATTAATGCAAAGAAAGAGTCAGAACTGCTGGAAATGACCTGATGCCGTGAAGATAAGAGCCAGTACATCATTTCGATGAGTTTGATGTGTACAATCTCCGTTCACCCTGAGCGTCCTTAGACTCCGCTCAGGATGCACGGACGAAGGGGGATTGGCACAGTCTTTATTCAGGGTATGGTGTTTACGCCCTTCGACTCCGCTCAG
>NZ_JAHHPM010000343.1 GCF_024606345.1 Endozoicomonas sp. YOMI1 | reverse complement strand
GAAGAAGGGGCAGCCGTGCCTTTTTATGCCTGTTTCAAACCCGAGCATCGCGTAATGCCCTTGAAAACTTATAGTTTCCATGGCTGGCTTAAACTACCTGAACCCTGACGGGCAGAGACTTTTGTACGACTGCTATAGAATAAGGAAGTGAAAGTGCTTCAGTCAGAACTGTTCGCCGTTGGCAGCTGTGGCCGGTTCCTCAGGCTGGGCGCCTTTGTATCAGCAGCCCTGATAGTGACAATAAAGTGCAGTTTGCTCTGGAAACCATTCGGGACATCCTGACCGTAGAACTGGATCCCATCTATCGCCCACTGGTGTTCTAATAATGATGACAACCGACAAAATAAAACTAATTACTAATTATCTGCTTTTCCAGTTTGGCTGGTTCGCCTGTGTTCTTGGGGGCGATCAAATTGCCCTGGCTGCAGCCGTTACAATCCTGTTTATCCACCTGCTATGGATAGGTAGCTGGCATAAGGAAAAACAAATACTGGCACTTACCTTTTTACTGGGGTGCGCTATCGATAGCTTTCTTGGAAATCTGGAAATCCTGAAGTTTCACTCTCAACTGGATGACGGTGGACGTATTTTACCACTCTGGCTGGCCTGCCTGTGGCTGATATTCGGCACCACTGTCCGGCACAGCCTTGACTGGTCTCGAACCCACAAACTCTATGGTACCATACTGGGCTTCTTTGGGGGGCCATTAAGCTATTTGGCAGGGTCAAAAATGAGTGATGTAACGCTTGCCCAGCCTTTATGGCAGACACTGATGATTCTGGCCATTATCTGGGCACTTGTTATCCCAATGCTTCAGGCCTTTTCGCAGGCATGGCTTAACAAAGCAAAAAGCGGATAACGCTCATCGGATATTGCCGAGAACGACCCCGGCGTCGTCTGAAGCTTTGTACCCTTGTGCAGCGCAGATCCCCCTCGGACAGCCTCTTGGCTAATGTTCCTGCTAATCCGGGACATTAGCCTGAAAAAAAGAAGTCAGTCAATCTCTGCTTCGAATTCTTTATAAGCAAAAATTCGTTTGATGTGATGACTCTTGGCCAGCTTCTTAAACCAGTATGTACACCACTGCTCAGGCGTTATTGAAGCTGATAAGATGGGAATACTTGCCTCAAAATAATCAATCAGAACACTCTGATCTTCATCATCCAGCACCTTAAACAATATTCCGGGACCGGCGGTAGAGCCGTCATCCAATAGCCGCGCCTTGGGATGAAAGATCATATCTATATTAACTCGCCAGATATCACGTTTGTTACACATCATCAGACGAAAGCGCGCCGTATCAAACTGGGCACCTGAACCTGCTTTAATAAACTGATCAGACTCCAGCCAAGCGGGAAATTTACGAACAACCAGACCTTCGATCTTTCGACCACCGCTGGAAAGCCATTTTTGCAACGCTGCCGACTGTTGCTGCAGCAAATCATTGATAGAAGAACAAGGCAAAGTTAGTGCTCCCATCCGATTCTCCTAATTAATTATCGCTATTCTTCTTTCGTTTTGGATCAACCCAGTCCAGGTGAGTAGCCATATGGAATCCAAAATGTATGGTTTTATACGGTTAGCTACTTACACTGACGTCTAAAATTACCTTTTATCACAGAGATGTGACATTAGAAACCTCTGTTTTCTGTGGATACCCCGAAAATGTGGGTAATCCTCTCGCCCTTAAGCCATTTAATGAAAGGGTTCGCGGTGCTAAAGTATGCGCATTTCAAGCGCTAGCCCAGAGGTAGTATTGATGAAGGATCTGAAGCTTACAGAATACAGTCATGGCGCGGGATGTGGTTGCAAAATTTCACCCCGGATTCTTAACGGTATTTTGCAAACCAACCTGGCTCTTCCAGAGTTTCCTAATCTGGTAGTGGGTAATGCCAGCAAAGATGATGCGGCCGTTGTTGACTTGGGAAACGGTGAAGGGATCATCAGCACTACCGATTTCTTTATGCCTATTGTCGATGATCCATTGGATTTTGGTCGCATTGCTGCCACCAATGCCATCAGCGATATTTATGCCATGGGCGGCACGCCCTTAATGGCTATTGCCATTCTTGGCTGGCCCGTTAACAAACTACCGCCAGAAGTTGCAGCCCAGGTAGTAGACGGTGGTCGTCAGGCCTGTGCTGATGCAGGTATACCCCTGGCTGGAGGTCATAGTATCGACGCTCCTGAGCCCATCTTCGGGCTTGCCGTCACTGGTCGTGTATCTCTTGAGCATCTGAAAAGAAATGATCAGGCTCAGGCCGGTCACAAGCTTTATCTGACCAAGCCTCTTGGCGTTGGCATTCTCACAACAGCGCAAAAGAAAAAGCTGTTGCAGAAAGAGCACCAGCATATTGCCCGTGACTCCATGTGCATAATGAACACCATGGGTGCCGACCTGTCTCTGCTGAATGGCATCAGTGCAATCACCGATGTTACTGGCTTTGGTCTTCTTGGCCATCTTCTGGAGGTTTGTGAAGGCAGCAAGGTAAAAGCCACACTGTATACCGACAGGCTGCCACTTCTCCCTCATGTGGAAGCCTATCGGCAGCAAGGCTGTATTCCTGGTGGAACGGAAAGAAACTATGCCAGCTATGGCCACAAAGCCGCCAATATTACCGAGCAACAGAAACACATTCTCTGTGATCCTCAAACCAGTGGTGGACTGTTGGTTGCGGTAGACCCCGCAGTGGAAGAAGCCTTCCACAACGTCGCAGCAAGATTTGAACTGTCTCTGGAGCCAATTGGAGAACTACTGTCTTACGACGGTGGTAGTTGGGTAGAGGTCGTTTAAATCTTCTGGAAGCGCTTCTTGATACCCTTCTTATTCATTCATACGGTCGTGCGCTTCTGGAATACAGCATATGTACATAAAAAAAGCCCGGAGAATGCCGGGCTTTAATCGTTAAACTATATTGGTCTGTTACCATATTCACCGGAGGGTTTTTTCGGTGGGTCTGCGGTAATGTTCGATGGAACCTCCTCAATCTGGCCTCCTTTCTTCAAAAACTCTTCTACCTGGGCATCCAGACTTGCCCTGAGTTTTTTACGAGACTCAACGGTCCTCTCTTCAGCAGGTTCGTCGCGGCTCCCCAGAAACCCTATATCAGCGCCATCAAAACCAGCAGCAGCTTTAGTCGGCTTTTTCCGTGCCATAGCTATGTCCTCTAGGTACTGGTTTTCGGAATTTCCATTCCGAAATATTGAGATTGACTTCTTGTCCGATTTTTATAGTTATAGCCCAGCGTTGTTAAAATGCCAGTTAGGTCTAACCCTCCTTTAATACAAAATAAATTATTGATACTTATTTTTTATAATTACGTATAACTTTCACCGTGTAAAGTGATGATTAAATTACGGCTTTCACCACCGTCTCTGTGTTCCCCCTGCCAAAGACCCAAAGCCAGCGAACCATCTGTAATTGGAATGATTACATCGGCACCAAACAGGCTGGATTTAATGTGGGCTGGCATATCATCACTGACTTCTATCACATGGATAAAATACTCTTTATTTTCAGGGACATAATTATTGCTGAATGCTTCCATATTATGACGGACGTTGGGGTCGACATTTTCGTTGAGCATCAGTGAAGCAGAAATATGCTGTAAAAAGATATGACAAAACCCTGTCTTATAGTTCTTCAGCTCCGATAGCTGACCAATAATTTCTGCCGTAACCAGATGAAACCCCCGTTACCACATCAGGTCATCCGGAATCTGATAATCCGCATACCAGTCTTCTTCTTCCTCGGTCAGATCGCCGGACTTATCATTCTGCATGACAATCGCTTCTGGCTTTCGCTCTGCAATCTTACTGGCCACCGGCGCAGGGATGACCAGAAAATCGTCGCCCAGTATAGCCAGAGCCAGCAAGCCCCTTTCCAACTTGGTTAACTGTTCATCAGTAACATAAATTTTCTTGATTTTGTTTTCATAAACAAACTTATACTCTGCTTCGCCCCCAACACGGGACAACACATTTGCCTCAATCAGTTGACGAACCTGTGCGTCCAACGCCTTACGCTGACGTTCATCTTCAAGCTGTCGATTCAGCCCACGATCTTTCTCAGCCTGAGCCTGCCTCTCTTTCTCCAGCTCAATACGGCGCTTTTCCTGATCGGTCATGTCTCCAGACCTGGCAGCCTGCTGTTTCTTTTTCTTATTACTGGTCTTCGCCTGTAATGCCTGTTGTTTCGTCGCAAGGCCAGCCTTCATCAGCTGGTCACGAAGTGATTTACTCATCGTCTTAAATACCAGAAGGGGATACAAAAAACTGGAATCTTAGCAAGCCCTTCTACTGACAGCCAGAGATGAAACCAGCCATTGCTTGCTTTTTGATAACCACAAAGCCCACACAGAAGAACCTTCCTTTGTGGGCTTGGTGATTCAGATAGCCGATAACGGCGACTATTGATTAGTGGACATCCTTCCAGAACTCGCGTTTGAGCAGATAGGCAAACACAAAGAACAGAGCCAGGAACAGGTATACATAAATACCCAGCTGCTGACTCTGTTCTTGCATCGGCTCCGCAGAGTAAGCCAGGAAGTTGGTCAAATCATAAGCCATTTGATCGTATTCGGAGGGCGTCATACTCCCCTTACGCTCCGGATCAACCGTCAGGCCACAGATCTTGTCTCCGGTCAGCGGGTCACGGGCCGTTGGGTCTGCATCACCGCAACTATCGATCTGTACTCCTTGAAGCCCCAGAAGCACATGAGGCATACCAACATCCGGGAAGACCTTGTTATTTACCCCGTAAGGGCGGCTTGGGTCTTCATAGAAGGTTCTGAGGTAGGTATATAGCCAGTCAGGCCCACCTTTAACACGGGACACCAGTGTCAGGTCTGGAGGTGCAGCACCAAACCAGACCTTCGCTTCGTCCGGGTCCATGCTGTTGTGCATCAGATCACCGATCTTGGCAGACTTATCGAACACCAGGTGTTCCATCATCAGGTCATGAGGGATGCCCAGGTCATCCGCTACCCGCTCATAGCGCTGATACTGGGTCGCATGACAACCTGCGCAGTAGTTCTGGTAATACTTCGCGCCCCGCTGCAGCGAAGCTTTGTCAGAAGGATCCACATTGGCCTCATCAAGAGGATATCCCCCACCGGCTGCTGCCGCCAACGATGAAAACAGCACCGAAACCAGAAACAACTTAATGGTCAGTATTATTCTTTTCATTAGCCGGTCACCCTCTCCGGTAAAGGTTTGCTCTTCTCCCATCGAGTGTAAAAAGGCATCAACAGGAAGAACGCAAAGTAAATCAGCGTACAAATCTGGGCAATGAGTGTATAAGTCTCAGTAGCCGGTTGCGTTCCGAGCCAGGTCAGCAAAATAAAGACAAAGGCAAAAACCACAATACTGGTTCTGCTGATCATGCCCTTGTAACGCCATGACCTGACCGGACTGCGATCCAGCCACGGCAGAACAAAAAGAATGGCAATCGCGCCACCCATGGCGATAACCCCCCCCAGCTTGGAGTCGATTGGCCCAATATCAAAAGTAATTGCCCTGAGGATGGAGTAGAACGCCCCAAAATACCATACCGGTGCAATATGCTCTGGGGTCTTCAGGCCATTTGCCGGTTCAAAGTTGGCATGCTCCAGGAAGAACCCGCCCATCTCCGGGAAGAAGAAAATAATGCCACAGAAAACAAACAGGAAGACCACAACACCGACAATATCCTTAACGGTGTAGTAGGGGTGGAAAGCGATACCATCAAGGGGCACACCATCAGACCCTTTATTCTTCTTGATATCTATACCATCCGGATTGTTTGAGCCCACTTCATGCAGCGCCAGAATGTGCAGAACCACCAAACCAAGAATAACGATCGGCAGGGCAATGACATGCAGTGCAAAGAAGCGGTTCAGGGTAATACCAGAAATCAGGAAGTCACCACGAATCCACTGCTGAAGATCCGGGCCAATCACCGGAATAGCGCCAAACAGGGAAATGATAACCTGAGCCCCCCAGTAGGACATCTGTCCCCAAGGCAGCAGGTACCCCATAAAGGCTTCCCCCATCAGTGCCAGGTAGATTGCCATACCAAAGATCCAGATCAACTCCCGTGGTGCTTTGTAGGAACCGTAGAGAAGACCACGAAACATGTGGCAGTAAATAACCACAAAGAACATGGACGCGCCGGTAGAATGCATATAGCGGATCAACCAGCCATATTCCACATCCCGCATGATGTACTCAACAGAAGCAAAAGCGGCTTCAGCGCTGGGTACATAACTCATGGTCAGCCAGATCCCCGTCAGGAGCTGGTTCACCAGAACCAGCAGGGCCAGAGAACCAAAGAAATACCAGAAGTTGAAGTTTTTGGGCGCATAATATTTGCTGAGATGCTTCTCCCACGCCTGGGTGACGGGAAGTCGGGCATCAACCCAGGCCATTATTTTATTTCCCATCACGCATTCTCCTCATCTTTACCGATAATCAGAACATCATCGCCTTCAAAGGAGTAAGGTGGCACGACCAGGTTCGTTGGGGCAGGCACTCCTTTATAAACACGACCGGCCAGATCGAACCGAGAACCATGACAGGGACAGAAATACCCCCCCTTCCAGTTGGCATCAAACTCCATGGGTTTGACTTCCGGCAGATATTTTGGAGAACACCCAAGGTGGGTACACAAACCGACCAGTACAAGAACATCTTCCGTCCGTGAACGGTACGGATTGGTGGCATACTCAGGCTGCTCTGAGTTTTCTGATTTCGGGTCGCGCAAACGCCCATCCTGTGATGGCAGTTCATTAAGCATATCTTTGGTACGGCGCAGCACAAAGACTGGTTTACCCCGCCATTCATAGACAACCTGCTGACCAGGTTCCAGCTTACTTAAATTGACTTTTACCGGTGCACCGGCAGCCTTTGCTTTTGCACTCGGGTTCCACGACTTCAGAAAAGGCGTAGCAACCCCAACAGCCCCGGCAGCCCCCACCACCGAAGTCGCTGCCACGAGAAAGCGGCGTCGGCCTTTGTTTATGCCGTTGTCACTCATTAACCTACTCTCCCCATCCGGGCTGAACGCCCAATGACTTCTTTTTGTTCATGGGTGTGATAACTGGAGTCTGTGCAAACCCCCAGCGAGGAACTCAGTAAAACGTCCAATCGATCAGTAAACCGACTTTCCGTTTTTGAACCCCCGAACTTTATTATTGGCAGGATGCCACCTATCACAGTCCATATGTCACAAGATCAAACAAAGAACACCAGACATAATGACAGATTTACTTCTGAAACAGGGCTTTAAACAGCCTGACAAGAACAAAGACTGAAAAGCGCTCTCGCAGAACTACCTGCACCCCAAATAACAACCTGACAGCTGCAATCAACCCCCAACAATAAAGCCGCATCGCATTATACTTACCCACATAAGCGGCTGTGCGTAATGATACTGGTTTTAACGCATAAAAAAAATGCCCAAAACAGGGCATAGGTTTTTTTAATAAAAGTTTCAGGCATAAAAAAACTCCCCGATACGCTCTCCCGAAAGAGGCACAAAGGGAAGTTTTCCAGTAATCCAGGCAGCCAGCCGGAAAAAACCGGCAGGCTGTCTGAGCACAATATCAGCGCTTGGAGAACTGTGGACGCTTACGAGCTTTACGCAGACCCACTTTCTTACGCTCAACTTCACGAGCGTCACGGGTAACGTAGCCAGCCTTACGCAGAGGCGAGCGCAGAGTCTCATCGTACTGCATCAACGCGCGGGTGATACCGTGACGGATAGCACCAGCCTGACCAGAACCGCCGCCACCAGATACAGTGATCTTGATGTCGAACTTCTCAGTCAGCTCAGTCAGTTCCAGAGGCTGACGAACTACCATTCGAGCAGTTTCACGACCGAAGTATTCATCCAGAATGCGGCCATTGACAGTAATATTGCCAGAGCCAGCTCTCAGAAAAACACGTGCGGTTGAGGACTTACGACGTCCAGTTCCGTAGTATTGAGTTACAGACATAACCACCCCTGATTAAATTTCCAGTTGCTGAGGCTGCTGAGCAGCATGTGGGTGCTCGCTTCCGGCATAAACCTTCAGCTTGCTGTACAT
The DNA here is from genome assembly GCF_024606345.1 of Endozoicomonas sp. YOMI1. GTDB lineage: Bacteria > Pseudomonadota > Gammaproteobacteria > Pseudomonadales > Endozoicomonadaceae > Endozoicomonas. The sequence goes on along the minus strand of NZ_JAHHPM010000343.1, from coordinate 618 downwards.
GGCACGCCCCAGGGCATTCTTGGGCAGCATTCCCTTAATAGCCGTCTCGATTACCAGCTCAGGCTTGTGGTCGATCAGCTTGTCAAAGCTGATGGACTTCAGGCCGCCGATGTAACCGGTGTGGCGGTGGTACATCTTGTCAGTAGACTTACGTCCGGTAACACGTACTTTCCCGGCGTTTACTACAACGATGTAGTCGCCAGTGTCCACATGAGGAGTGTACTCTGGCTTATGCTTGCCGCGCAGACGCAGAGCAATTTCTGTTGCCAGACGACCCAGCGTTTTGCCTTCGGCATCAACTACAAACCAGTCACGTTTTACGGTTTCTGGCTTAGCACTAAAAGTTTTCATTAAATTCGCCTCTATGATACCGCTGACGCGATACCTGTTCCTACATGGCCGTTCCCTGCCGGGCCAGAGCCAGGCTAATAGCCCCGGATCAGCAATACCGGCCTGTTCAAAACATTGGGCGCTCAATCGGGAAACGGGAGCGGTATTATACCGTTTGGCAAGAGGAAATAAAGCCCCCTGCGAACCAGATCCCTGTTAACAACCCAGAACCACACTAGGAGGCTGTCCGAGAATAGTCTGCCCTACGCGGCAACTGCTCCTGCGTTG
>NZ_JAHHPM010000342.1 GCF_024606345.1 Endozoicomonas sp. YOMI1 | reverse complement strand
CGTACCGTTTTACGAGAGACTGGCGGGGAAGTTCCGCCGGTCTACTCACCAGGTGCGACCGAACATAATCAGTGCATTGTGTTTGTTATCCAACCGGCAACTGCCTGACCAATGTAATGTTATCCGGCGACATGTCTGCCCCCCAGGCCATCACCTCCACGCCAGCTGCAATCGCTTTTTGTAATTCTTCTGCATAAACCGGATCAATCACCTGTGCCGCCGCCACATGGTCAATACCGGTATGCTGAACGCAGAAAAACAAAACGGATCGATGACCATCAGCAACCATCTGGGTAAGTTCTCGCAGATGTTTTGTACCCCGGCTGGTGACGGCATCCGGGAACAGGCCAAGGCCATTCCCCATTGCCAGCGTGACACTTTTGACTTCCACATAACAGTCGGGCAGGCCTTCCTGCTGCAGCAGCAGATCAATACGGCTGTTTTCTTCACCATAACGAACTTCACGGCGGATAGTCTGGTAGCCGGACAGCTCTGATACCTGACCAGACAGCAGAAGCTCCTCAACCAGGGCATTGGCCCGTCCGGTATTCAGTCCTGCCAGAGTGGGGCGTTCTTCGCCGTTAAACACCACCGGAATTTCCGCCTGTTCCCAGGTACAGGGGTATTTACGCCGGGGATTTCCTGAGTCGGAATACCATACCCGATAACCCGGGCAGAGGCAGTTTTTCATGGAGCCGGTATTCGGGCAATGCAGGGTTATCCGGGAGCCATTGGCCAGCTCAACATCGGCCATGAAACGTTTGTATCTTTTTATCAGGCGGGCCTCAGATAGGCGATTATCATATTTCATTAGGGATGCTCATTACTTAATTTCATTAATTTACTTATTGAAATTCTAAAATAGAATCCTAAGATGCCGATTGATCATACCTGACCCTGCCGAGCTGACAGGCTCTCTGAATCCATTGGGTAGCAGATTCGGAGAATATTATCAGTTGACCTGAGGGCAGGTTTTGGTCAATGTCAGAAAGCGGATGACATTTTTTTATGGCGTCTTGCCATGGGTTTTGGTAGTTTCTCCGCTTCTTTAAGGAAGGCAAGAGGCAAGTGCCAGGAGCTTTTGTTCTCGCCAGGCACCCGTGGTGTTGACCTTGGCTTTCAGGGAGCCGGCTTACCGGCAATAACAGAGGGATCGCAGAGGCAACAGGCAGAATGCGAGCGCCTCTAAATGGAGAGATCCAGGATTCTTGCTCATTTGATAGATCCCCTGGCTCATGAATAGAAGGTGGTGAGGCTGTAATCATGTCAGCACAGAAAAACGCGGATACAGGCAATCTGCTCAAATCGTATACCCCCTACCAGGAAAAGGATGGGGAAGAATACATGAACGAGCAACAGATCGCTCACTTCACCAAGATCCTGCAGAATTGGAAGCAGGAGCTGATGGAAGAAGTGGATCGTACAGTGAACCATATGCAAGATGAGGCCGCGAACTTCCCTGATCCGGCAGACCGCGCCAGTCAGGAAGAAGAGTTCAGCCTTGAACTGAGAACCCGTGATCGTGAGCGTAAACTGATCAAGAAAATCAACGATACGCTGTCCCGGATCGAAGAAGACGACTACGGTTTCTGCGACAGCTGTGGCGTAGAAATAGGCATCCGTCGTCTGGAAGCCCGCCCCACTGCTACGCTTTGTATCGACTGTAAGACACTGGCCGAGATCAAGGAAAGACAGCTGGGTAACTGAGGTACCCGGATGATGAATCAGGCTGTGGTACGGCGAGTATCACAAGCTGATTCATTCTTGACTGGTTCTAGATAGCTAACGGCACTTTAGGAACTGCCCTGAAATAGCTTCACTATTTTCGATGTTATCCAGTAAAGAAGAACCTTGCCACGGAGGCACGGAGAAAAGAAAAATCTTTTCCTCTGTGACTCCGTGCTTCAGTGGCAAAAAGAGGAAGTTATTCAGGGACAATTCCTTAGATGCTGACAGACCTCTGCAAACTGAATCTTCTGCGGCACTCACTCAATACCACTTGCCTGATTGATCATCATTTCCTATGGGCGACACACTGAGCACTCCCTCCTACGTTGGACGTTTTGCGCCTTCCCCTTCCGGCCCTCTGCACTTTGGCTCTCTGGTTGCGGCACTGGCCAGTTACCTGGATGCTCAGGCCCATCATGGAAAATGGCTCGTGCGCATGGAAGACATTGACCCGCCAAGAGAACAGCCCAAAGCTGCAGATCTTATTCTCAAGGCTTTGGACGTTTATGGTCTGCATTGGGATGATAGTGTGCTGTTTCAGAGTGATCGCAGCGAAGCCTATGACGAAGCCCTGGGCACCCTGCTCCGTGCAGAGAGACTTTACCCATGTATCTGCACCCGCAAAAAACTGGCCGGTTTGAACGGTGTGTACCCCGGTTATTGTCGCAATCACCGTGTGATCCCGAGCCAGCCCCATAGCCTCAGGCTGTTGTGTAATCACGATATCATGCAGTTTCAGGATCGTATTCAGGGTGATCAGTGGTTTGATTTAAGCACCCTTGGCGATTTTATTCTCAAGCGCAAGGATGGGCTGTACGCCTACCAACTGGCCGTTTGCGTTGATGATCACTTTCAGGGGATTACTCATATTGTCAGGGGAGTAGACATTCTGGATTCAACCCCAAGACAGCTCTATCTGCAAAGCCAGTTACACTATCCACACCCGGTCTATGCCCATGTTCCGGTGATTACCCAGAACCCTGGCAATAAACTCAGTAAGCAGAACCATGCGCCCGCCATACCACTGAACAACCCCCGTCCACTGATGATCAAAGCATTGACTGCCTTTGGCCTGAAGCCAGAGCCAGACCTGTTGATGAACTCTGTTGAAGAGATTCTGTCCTGGGGAATAAAAAACTGGTCTATGAGCAGCATGGCAGGGAAAAAAGAGATTTTGCTGGACTCTCTGGAACCCTGTTGATGTTTCACGGCAAGTCCAGCGAGACACGCAGTCTGCGCTCAGAAAATAGTCATATGCGCGAAACACTGGCAACGAAACGTCAACAGACCGTGAGCAAACCTACCGCTATCCTGTCGAACATGTTATATATGGTTGAATAAATCATATCCAGATGCCTTCAGGCAACTGGTAATGGGTCCAAAAAAGATGTGTTCAAGGAGCGAATATGTCGATAGTCCTTAAAACAGCTCTGGTTGCTGCTCTTTCATTCTTCTCTGTAAACCTGACGGCAAATACTCTGACCTTTTCCTCTTTGAGTGATATTTCCAGCAGACCTGCAGCAGAGAACCCTGACTTCTGTGATGCTGCGAGACGAACCCGGGAACAACTTATACGTCAAGAGCCTTCTATAACGATAAAGACCCCCATTCACACACAAGGCGTATCATCCTGCTTTACACCGGATGAAAACCTGATCTTTGTTGCCACACTGGAAGCTCAAAGAGTGCTGGGACCCAATGCACCCTGGTATGCAGAACTCAGCCAGGACATAAAAAGCCGCGTTACCGAAGCCTGCGGCATCATGGGCTATGAGAACAGTGATGTCAGTCGCGCCTACGACTACTGTCTGGAAAGCCGACAAGAGGAGCTGATGAGTCCCTACGAAGAAAAATTTGCCAAAGAGTCCAGTAAATATCTCCGTAAACGTCAGCAGGTGGCAGACAGCCTGGTGGTTCGTTGTGATGCCTCGTTAAGTGTAAAACGCAACCGCCTCCCCAAAAGCATGCGTTTCCCGGTGGCATGGTACAACTTGGACAGTCAATCCGTACCCAGCTGGTTACTGGAAGAAAAGATGGATGATGACCAGTGGCTGGAACAAATAGGCAAATTAAAAATTGATAATATTATGGCTGATATTCTGGGTAGCGATTGCCCCGGTGAAATGATCTACTGGGTCACTTACGACGCTCCGGGGCTGTAACCGTATAAGATAGTCTCAAGCTCTGTTACAGCAAATCTTCTTAGCTGTCGCAGGCCTGAGACTACCAAAGGTGCTCAATAAGTTGTCAGGAGCCCGATAACAGTGAATACATTCACCGCCGTTTCAACACCTCCGGAAATATACACCCCTGCCGATGCCCAGCTGCTTTTATGGCCTCAGATCATCCCCGAGGCCACAGGCTGGCAGTTATACTCAGAGCTTTATTCCACATTACCCTGGCAGCAGGATCAGATAACCATTTACGGTAAAACCCTGCCGGTTCCCAGGCTTCAGGTGTGGATGGGTGATCCTGGTGCAGACTATCAATATTCAGGCCTGGAACTTTCTCCACAGCCATGGAGTCAGACCGTGACCGCCATTAAACAACAGATCGAAAATATCTGTGGCCATCACTTTAACTCGGTATTAATCAACCTTTATCGCAGTGGACAGGACAGCAATGGCTGGCACAGTGACGATGAGCCGGAGTTAGGAGAAAACCCGGCTATTGCATCATTCAGCCTGGGAGCGACACGGAGGTTTCGGTTGCGTCACAAGCACAGAAAAGACATTCAACCTTACACTTTTGACCTGACGTCAGGCTCTCTATTGCTAATGGCTGGAACTACTCAGAAATACTGGCAACACTGCCTGACAAAAACAGCAAGACCGGTAGAGCCCAGGATCAACTTGACCTTTCGCCAAGTGATGACAAATTCCCCGACAAACAACGAATAAAAAAAAGGATAGAAAAGTAATCCCGGGAAACAGTCAGATATCAACCTTATACCAATTGAAGAAATGAACTTATTTCCACTGCGATAATCAATAAAACGGGGAAAAATTTCTGTACAGCTAATTTGATAAAGTCTTTCAACTTTTTAGTTCGGTTAAAAAAGGATCTACACAAATGGCTAACTCATCCCAGTCTTATATAAGCGCAAACGCTCCGAATGAAGGTGTCTGGTTAATGCCTGTCACAGGCTCACATGAGAACCCTGCACCAGCAACCGGAGATTTTCACTCACACGACACCTTGATACAGCCACTTGAACTGCAGGATTTGAAGATTCGGGGATATTCACAACAGGAAATTGAGGCGGCAGAGAAAACACTGCAACAGAGAAGTATCACTCCCACCTATGGGGCCATATCCCGCTTTCTGGATACAGGCTCTTGCCCTGATAAATATCCTCTCTTTGAGCAGCTACATGGAGCCATTTACCAGATATCAGGCGTTCAGGGTAAAGTCCGGCTGGCCAAGGCACTAAAAGAATATGCACAGTCATTAAATGATGAGGCAGTCAGAGATCTTGACCAACACTATGCATCCTTGTGGCCCGATAGACAGAAAATTAGAACCATAGTTGACCTTTGGCCTGATGCGCTCACAGAGCAAGCTGGTTATATCAAAAGATACTGGCCAGAACTGGTAGTAAAAGGCAATATGGTATTTAACTTCGATTCAACATCAAAAGTCTGTTCCAACGACTATGGAATCATTAGAAGAGCCCCATCACCGTTAGGGTATCTGGCCTTTTTCCGCCTTATTAAAGACATCTGGTTCGATGCCATAAACACCAACAATAAATGCGCCATGAATAGAGTCAGTCATCTACTGATCTCCTTCACCAAGGCTATATCCGACAATACCCGCAAATGTGGAGGTGGTAGTCGAAAAGAACAATTCGAAAATGTCATTCAACGGGAGCTGAAAAAAGGCATCTCATCCACTTATGATATCGGCGCTTTTGCTTTTCTGCTGGTCACAGCCCCAGCGTTATGGCGTTATCATAAAAATGAAACGTTTAAGTTGATGATTAGCAGAGCTTTTAATAGTAAGGCAGATAAACTGGCTCCCCTGTATTCGCAGTGGCAGAATCCAGCCCGGCAAGATCAGACCTGTAAAACTGTCGAGGCCGAGGTAATCCCTGAAATTGCCATTACCCTGCATTACCTTGAAAGCATTTTTGACTACCTTGTTAACTATAGAACAGAGGACTATTGGAGTAGAACACTCAGTAAAGAGATAGCCAGTGGACAATATTTCGACAGCGCCACTAAACAGTTAGCGAACCCAATTCAAGTATCTGATTGGAAAACATTACCTCATCTTCCTGAAATAAAAGAAACACTGTCTCAATTTTATGCCAATCCCAACCATCAGAAACTATTTTTAGGAACAGAAGAGTTCAAAGCATACCAGAAAGAACAGAGGCGATTAAAAACCAGGCAACGGTTCACTGAGGCCATTAAAATTACCACAAAGCAGATTAAAAAAGAGAAAGCAGACCGCATTAAAAAGGAGTTCAAAGAGCAGGGATTTGCAGCAAGACAGGATAGTCAGGGCAATATCAGTTATGGAGAGGCCTACTATAAACAACGCAAAAAATACATCAGTTACCTTAAGGAGCAAAAACTGGCCGTTGAACAACAAATTGGTGTCTCTATTCCTTTTAAAGTGAAGGCTGCACAGCTGAACCAGACGCTTGACGCATTTAATGAATTACCCACTGCTGAGCAACGGTACTGGAAAATGAGCGCTGCCTACGCTAAAAGTACAGCCATTCCAGAATTATTAGCTGACTTAACACTGACACAAGAGTCAGAGCCTGCTGAATTGTTGGCCCATGAGCACGAAAACCTGAAGGAACATCAAAGTAAATTGATTACTTGCCGCTGCTCAGAGTGTACCATTTGCGAAGCCACCCGTTATCTCTGTGAGTGCCGGGATGGCCTGAACCAGAGAATTGCCAAAAGAGAGAACAAACGCAGAGACGGCATTCTGAAACAAAAAATTATTAAAAGCGTTAAGGCTTATTATGCTAAAAATTTCTGTACAAAGGGCGCCCCTGTGCTGGAGGAAGATAACCAGACAGCAATTCCTTTAGCACAAACGCAAAACCCAAATAAGAGAAAACGCACAAAGCCCTTTGTTGATCGTGATAAAAGCACCCTTTCCCGTTCAGCTAAAATGCCTCGTCTTGAGCACATTCACACCGATGGAAGCCTGTGTGAGAAAAAACACCACTCAGAATCTGTGATTAATAAACACCAGCGTAAGTTTATAACCACAGTATTGCATAAAAAAGTGTATGCCCCTGAAAAAGTACAACGGCGTCACCAACGTTCAGCAGAACCTGCTGGACAACAAAAATATAATCAAGTGCTGCGGCAACTTTATAAACATCATGCTGACATCTCACCCTCCCGAATAAGCACTACTAAAATCCTTGACTGGTTTGATAAAAACCCGGAACAGGCAGCCGCTGCTGTTAACGATTTGCAGGGTCGGCCACAAGAAATCAGGTCGCTGTTTAAACCAGGCACTCTGGAGTTTGCAACGCCTAAGACACTAAAGGCAATTCCATGTCAGGTGATCTACCACGATATTGAATCATTTAATAAACACCTCCATGCCCTGGCAACTAAAAAGAATAATAATTTCGTTCCTCTGGATAACAAGAAAGTAAAGGGATTATACCTTCATAAAACATTCTGCCTTGCCTGCCGTACAAACTTTGGCCAGAAGCGGGAACTACAGGCCCATTTAAAAGAAACGCATCAGGCAACCATGGATAAAACGTTTGCCAGTATTCGGGCAATGGGACATGAGTCGACAGACGAACCTGCCCCCATTACCATGCTGGACTCACCGATTGACAACACGGAACCTCAAGCCTTTGAGCAAATCCCCTTTGATCAACAATCACAGGCATGCGCAGCTCTCTTCGAGCATGAACGTACATAATATTTATGCGTTTTATCCAATTAGCATCATCGGTCTGCCGCATAAGATAATCTGCCAGTAATCTTTTGCGGTTTACCCATATAACCATTACCATGTCCGTCCAACTGCAAAACTGCACAGACGTAACATGTATATCTACCGGCTGGTTCTGCTTCTGGTGATTGGTATTTACCTTTTTTCTCCTGCCATCATGGGTTGGTGGATTACGTTTGGTGAACAGTGGTATCAGCCCTGGATACTCTGGTTCATACTGATTGTCGCGGGCTTTACCCTTCAGGTCAGGGGTAACAGCGATGAGCTTTGAACTGGAATACATCGTGCTTGCCAGTGTTGCCTATCTGGCAGTTCTTTTTCTCTGTGCCTGGGCGACGGATCGTGGCATCGTCCCGCGCAGAGTGGTTCATCACCCGGCAACCTATGTTCTATCCTTGGGCATCTATGCCAGCAGTTGGGCCTACTATGGCAGTATCGGGGTTGCCCACGACGATGGTTATGTTTTTCTCAGTTTTTACTTTGGCTTGAGTGGTGCATTTTTGTTAGCCCCCGTGCTGCTGGTGCCAATATTAAGGATAACCTCCACCTATCAACTCAGTTCTCTGGCCGATGTGCTGGCCTTCCGTTTCCGGAGCCCGGTGGCGGGTACGTTAAGTACACTGCTGCTGATGTTTATCACCTTTCCCCTGCTGGCCCTGCAAATACAGGCCGTGGCAGATGGTGTTTATCTGCTGAGTGATGAAACATCCCCTGACAAGCTGGCCTTCGGTTTTTGTATTATGGTCACGTTACTGACCATGATGTTTGGCACCCGGCATCTGGCCAGCCGCCATCAGCATGATGGTCTTGTGGTGGCTATTGCCTTTGAGTCTCTGCTGAAACTGCTCATCATAGCGCTGCTTGGCGGCGTCGTCATCGCCGAGGTGTTTGGTGGTTTTTCCGGATTAAACAGCTGGCTTGAAGCAAACTCTGACGTCATTATCGGGATGAACTCTCATCTGGAAGATGGCCCCTGGCGGACAACGCTGTTGATGTTTTTTGCATCTGCTGTGGTTATGCCCCATATGTTTCATATGACGTTTGCAGAAAACCGCGACATAAAAATGTTATTCACTGCCAGCTGGGGCCTGCCTTTCTTTTTATTATTGTTGAGTATTTCCACCCCCCTGATTCTCTGGGCGGGTCTCAAAATCGGGAGCCCTTATCCGCCCGAGTACTTTCCACTGGCTATTGGTCATGCGCTGGATAGTCGATGGTTAACCATCATCGCCTATATAGGCGGACTTTCTGCGGCCAGCGGCCTGTTTATGGTGACCTCACTGTCACTGTCCTCCATGCTGCTTAACCACGTCATCCTGCCGCTTTATCAGACCGGGGAGCCAGCCCAGGGCCAGATGAATATCTACCGCTGGCTGACCAACGTAAAACGCCTGATTATCGCTACCCTGATCCTCGCCTGTTATGGGTTTTACCGGCTGCTGCATAACGAAGTGGACATGTACAGCCTGAGTATCGTCGCCTATGTGGGAGCCCTGCAACTGCTGCCGGGTACTCTGTCTACGCTCTATTGGGGCAGAGCAAACCATAAGGGGCTGATTCTCGGGATTCTGTCCGGAACCACAGTCTGGTTCTTTACCCTGATGCTGCCTTTAACCATGGGACTTGAGATTTTCCCAATCCGCAGCGTCAACTTCGGCACCATCACTAACGATGGCTGGTATATTGCCGCCGCCTCATCATTGCTGGTGAATGTTCTGGTGTTCTACCTGGGCTCCAGTTTTACCAAAATGCCTGATGAAGAGCGTAGCGCGGCGGCTGCCTGCCTGGTTCGTGAGGTGCGCCAGCAGCCCTACAAAATCCCCAAGGCCAGCTCTTCCTATGAATTTCAGGAGATGCTTAGCGCCCCTCTGGGTCCGGTAGCCGCCCAGACGGAAATCAATAAAGCCCTGACCGATCTCAATATGAGAGCAGATGATAACCGTCCGCACTCCCTGAGACGACTCAGGGATCGTATTGAGAATAATCTATCCGGCCTTATGGGGCCCACCATTGCTCATGAAATCGTTAACTCCTTTTTACCACTGGATGTTGACAATGATTACGTCCCGAAAGACATACATTTTATGGAGTCCCGACTGGAAGTGTATCACTCAAAACTGACCGGTCTGGCGGGTGAGCTTGATAGCCTGAGACGTTATCACCGGGACACATTGAACAGCCTGCCCATGGCCGTCTGCTCCATTGACGCTGCCATTAAGAGCACTTCGGTTGACAACCCGGAATCGCTGTCATCGAACAACACGGGCGAAGTGATGCTCTGGAATCAGGCAATGGCAGAATTAACCGGTATTCCTGCCGAAGCTGTTCTGGGGATGCCCTTGAGGACCATTCCTGCTCCCTGGAACCAGATCCTCAATGATTTTATGCGACTCCCCGACAATCACCTGAACAAGCACAGTGTTGAAATGGATGGTGGCACTCGCTATTTCAGCCTGCACAAAGCCGCTGTTCAGGCACCGGTTTCCGGTACCGGCGGTAATCAGGTCATGCTGCTGGAAGACCAGACAGAAACCCAAATGTTGGAAGAACAGCTTTTTCACAGTGAACGACTGGCGTCTATCGGGCAGCTGGCCGCCGGTGTTGCCCATGAGATTGGCAACCCGATTACCGGTATTGACTGCCTTGCCCAGGAAATGAGTGCGCTGGCATCGGACCCGAATATACAGCAGAGTTCCCGACAGATACTGGAACAAACCAAAAGGGTCAGTCGCATTGTGCAAACACTGGTGTCTTATGCTCACTCCGGTCAGAAAGGAGAGAAAGTCGGGCATAAGGGTGATTCCCCATCGGTCGCAGAGCCCGTAGAAGTGTTTAGCACCATCCAGGAAGCCATTAGCCTGTTGCAATTGAGCCATAAGAACAGCAATATCGTATTCCGCAATTTATGCATTGATGACCTTTGCGTCAGCGGTAACAGCCAAAAATTACAACAAGTGTTTATCAATCTGCTGAAAAATGCGGCCGATGCCTCAGAGGAAGGCGCTGACACTGTGGACACTGAAAGCATTGTTTCCGTCAGCACCACAGCCAACCAGCACACGGTCACCATTCGTTTTGAAGACCAGGGGCATGGCATTCCCAAAGCCATTCAGGAAAGGCTGTTTGAGCCATTTTTTACCACCAAAGAAGCGGGTAAAGGGACTGGCCTGGGTCTGGCTCTGACCTGGAATATTATTGAAGAACATTTTGGCAGTATTCAGGTGGTGAGTCCGCTGGACCCACTCACAGGGCGGGGATCCTGCTTCATCATTTCGCTTCCACGCTACGAATCTGAGTCAGTGATGACTTTAGACACAGGGGAGCAGCCATTGGAATTTCAGGGGGACATGGCATGAGTCAGGACCAGATACTGATTGTTGAAGATGAAGAAATTATCAGGTCGTCACTGCGTCGTCTTCTTGAACGACAAGGATATAGTATTACCGAGGCAGGCTCTGTTCATGAAGCGGAAGACTGCCTGAAACAACAGTCATTTTCGCTGATCATCAGCGATCTAAGGCTTCCCGGTAAGCCCGGTACTGAAATGATTAACCTGGCCAATGGCATTCCGGTATTGATCATGACCAGCTATGCCAGCCTGAACTCGGCAGTATCAACCATGAAGCAGGGTGCCGTCGATTATATTGCCAAGCCCTTTGATCATGCAGAGATGATTCAGCGCGTGGCTGAAGCTATTGAAAAGCAGGCAGCTCAGAGTTTTGGCACCGATGCTGACCAGGGCAACAATGAAGCGACATGTTCCGGTGATGGCTTTAATGGCATTTTGGGACAGTGTGATGCCATGCAGCTATTGTTCCGGCAAATACAAAAAGTCGCTCCAACCGATGCCACGGTGTTGATTCAGGGTGAATCAGGCACCGGTAAAGAGTTGGTTGCCAGAGCCATCCATGAAAACAGTAAACGCATCAATGGCCCGATGATTTCTGTCAACTGTGCCGCCATTCCGGAAACACTGATTGAATCAGAACTTTTTGGCCATGAAAAAGGCTCATTTACCGGAGCTACAGCCGCCAGAACCGGTCTGATCGAAGCGGCCAATGGAGGCACACTGTTTCTTGATGAAATCGGTGAGCTGCCACTGGAAGCCCAGGCCAGGCTACTTCGCGTTCTTCAGGAAGGTGAAATTCGTCGTGTTGGTTCCGTACAGTCACTGTCCGTTGATGTTCGACTGATTGCCGCTACTCACCGGAATCTCCGCCAGCTCTCTGCACAGAATGCGTTTCGTGAAGACCTCTACTATCGACTGAAAGTGGTGGAATTGCGCATTCCGCCGCTCAGGGAGAGAGGCAATGATATCCTGATGCTGGCAGAAAAGCTGCTGGCCAGAACCTGTGGAAAAATGGGGCTGGAGGTTTTCTCACTGGCCCCCGAAACCATGGCCGCCATTTCCCAGTATCAGTGGCCGGGGAATGTTCGCGAAATGGAGCATGCCATCGAACGGGGTGTCATTCTTTCCGAAGACAATATCATCACTCCGGAAAACCTGGACATTGACGTTCGTGTGAAACAGACCCTGTTCCGTCAGGATGCAGAAGAGCTGCAGGATGGCCTGACCCTGGAAGACTACTTCCAGCGTTTTGTGCTTGAGCATCAGGATCAGATGACCGAAACCGAGCTGGCGCAAAAGCTCGGTATCAGTAGAAAAACCCTCTGGGAGCGGCGCCAGCGCCTGGGCATTCCAAGAAAGAAAACAGCAGCAACCTAATTCACAGGGAACCAACACCAAATATAAATGTCTGTCTGATTTGCTGCTGAAATAAATAATTCAACAGATCGGTTTTGATATGGACAGCGCTAACGGTTTTAAATGTGTAATATGTCGTGACCCGATATGTTGCGACTCAGCAAAATACCAAAGCATCGATCTGACATGCGGGCATGCTTTTGGTAGATCATGCATGCGAAAATGGATAGAAAGTTCTAACCAAAAAGAATGCCTTATCTGTAAAAATCCATTAACTGATAATGAAATAAAAGAGATAAAAAATATCCCATTGCAGGAGCGTGTGGCCATTAATTCGGAAAAAGCTATTAAACTTTTTGGCCAAACTATTTTGAAGCTTTTAGCGCTACCTCTCCTATATAGATTATTGAATTATCACTTTAACAAGTCATTGGCACTAACTTTGCGGAAACACATATGGATCGTCGGACCAGCCATGGGGTTACTGCCTTGGGCATCGATGGCGTCTGTATCAACATCACTACCTCATATCTTATGTAGAATAAACTTTGCTGGAGATCAAGAATGGAAAGGGCTTGTTGCAGTTAACAAAAACCTATCTATAGTTACTCGAACCTATTCAA
>NZ_JAHHPM010000341.1 GCF_024606345.1 Endozoicomonas sp. YOMI1 | reverse complement strand
GGAGGCACGGAGAAAAGAAAAAATCTTTTCCTCTGTGACTCCGTGCCTCCGTGGCGAAAAAGAGGAAGTTATTCAGGGACAATTCCTAAAGGATTCACTGCTACAACCGGGGCTGCAGTTCAGGCCATACATTGTTTAACAGGATGGGCTGGGCGGCTTCCGTAGGGTGAATTCCGTCCGGTTGATTGAGTGAATCATTGCCTGCAACCCCATCCAGAAAGAAGGGAATCACAGGTACATCCCACTTGTTACCCAGCACATGAAAAGTTTCTGTAAAACGTTGGGTATAGACCGGTCCATAGTTGGGTGGGACCTTCATTTCAAAGAGAATAATGTCAGAATGGTATTCCCGGGTCAGGGCAATCATCTGATCAAGGTTGGATTTGATGGTTTTCAGCGGCTTTCCCTGTAGACCATCGTTGGCACCCAGCTGCAGTAACACCAGGTCCGGGTTGGTCTCTGCCAGTGTTTTCCGGAATCGGCTCAGGCCTCCGGCGGTGGTTTCGCCACTGATACTGACATTGGTGATTTTCCAGGGGTACTGATGGCTGTCGATTTTTTCCTGAAGTAATTGCACCCAGCCCCGATTGATATCCGTAAGACCGTAGGCAGCACTAAGGCTGTCGCCGTACATTAATAGCGTTTTTTCTGAAGCGGATAGATTGATGGCCGGAAGGGACAGTAAAACAAGAGTAAACAGCCTTGAGCCAATAGAAAGCCTTGAGCCAATAGAAAGCCTTGAGCTGATAAAAAGCCTTGAGCTGGTGAAAAGACGACGAAATAAGGATTTTCTCATGAATGACGCGCTCTCCGGTTCCCGCAACACTCCCATGTCTGAGACCGTAGCTGAAACCACTCCATCGATAGAATCTGATTCACTGGCGGTTACTGCCTCGGGTCTGGAAAAGACCGTGGTTGCCCGTGATAACCGACTCACCATCTTGTCCGGACTTGACCTTCAGATCAAGTCTGGTGAGTCCGTTGCGATTGTAGGGACCTCCGGCTCAGGCAAGTCAACGCTGCTGGGTATTCTGGCTGGTCTGGATTTGCCCACGGCAGGCAGTGTCAGCCTGGCCGGCAAGCGCATTGATCATCTGGATGAAGACCAGCGGGCAACCGTGCGTGGCCAGCATACCGGGTTTGTGTTTCAGTCATTCCAGTTACTTGCCAACTTAACGGCGCTGGAAAATGTTATGTTGCCCCTTGAGCTGGCGGGTGTGGATAACCCCGGTGAGCGGGCCAGAAAACTGTTAACCCGTGTTGGTCTGGAGCACCGGTTGGAACATTACCCAAAACAACTGTCCGGTGGTGAGCAGCAACGGGTCGCCATTGCCAGGGCATTTGCTGGCGAACCGGATATTCTTTTCGCCGATGAGCCAACCGGCAACCTGGATGAGAAAACAGGCGAAAGCATTATTGAACTCCTGTTTGAAGTAAATCAGGCCAGCGGTACCACCATTGTCCTGGTCACCCATGATATGGACCTTGCCAGACGCTGTCAGAGGATACTGAAACTGCACGGTGGTCGTCTGGAGGCGCTGGTATGACGATGAATAGTTCCTCCGCAAGTCTTAAGCACAATAAGGTTATCCACAAGCCAAAAACCATAGGACTCTCCTGGCGCTTCCTGATCAGGGACTGGCGCTCCGGTGAGCTTTGGCTGTTGGTAGCTGCACTGTTGATGGCGGTTGCGGTCAGTACTGCCATTGCTCTGTTCAGTGATCGTCTGCAACTGGCTCTTGGACGACAGGTGGCAGAAGTACTGGGTGCGGATATGTTGATTCGCAGTCCGGGACCGGTGCAGCCTGTGATTCTCGAAGCAGCAAAAAAGCAGGGTTTGACGTTATCCACAGTCCTTGAATTTCCCTCGGTGGTGATGGCCGGGGATGAAATGCAGATGGTCTCTGCCAAGGCTGTGGAAAACAATTATCCACTGCGTGGACATATTCGAACGGCAGATCAGCCCTTTGCCCCGGACCAGATCGTCAATGACACACCAAAAGTGGGTGAAGCCTGGCTTGAGCCCAGGCTTTTTCCCTTAATGGGTGTGGATATCGGCGATCAGGTGATGTTGGGTAATACTTGGCTGACCATTACCCGGGCAATCACCCTGGAAACCGATCGGGGGGGCGATTTTTACAGCTTTTCGCCCAGGCTGATGTTCAATATGGCGGACCTGGAAAGTACCGGTATTATCCAGCCGGGCAGCCGGGTAAGCTGGAAAACGCTGATGGCGGGAGAGCTTTCCTCACTGGAGCAATTCAAAGCCTGGTCCAAAGATCGTCTGGATACCAGTGAACAGTTGCTGATGGCCGACGACAGTCGACGTGATCTGCGCAACTCGGTGGTGCGGCTAAAGCAGTTCCTTGGTTTGGCCAGTATGGCGGCTATGTTGCTGGCTGGCGTTGCCGTGGCCATGGCCAGTCAGCGGTTTGCAGAACGCCGTTTTGATGGTTGTGCAGTGATGCGTTGCCTGGGGGCCAGTCGGCAACAGGTGCTAAGACTATTGCTTGGGGAGCTGGCTTTTGTGGCCGTGCTGGTGGCGCTTCCCGGCGTGTTGATTGGCTGGTTGCTTCAGGAAGGGATTGTCCAGTTACTTAGGGGGGTATTGCCCGCCTGGCTGCCTGCAGCGGGCATCATGCCGATGATGATTGGTGGGCTAACCGGGGTGATTACCCTGGCCGGCTTTGGACTTGCGCCACTGTTACGGCTGCAGGACGTTTCACCACTGAGAGTCTTAAGACGTGACCTGTCGCCTGCGCCTGCTGCTTCATGGTTGGTGTACGGTTTCTCGTTAATGGCTGTTTTTCTGCTGCTCTGGTATCACACCGGCGAGGTGGTGATGGCGCTGATTCTGGCCATGGCTTCGGGGGCGGTGCTGATCATGATCTCCCTGGGCATTCAATGGCTGCTTACTCACCTGGGCAATCGTCAGAGACTTGCCACCCTGCCTGTGTTCTGGCGTCCCGGGGTCAGCAGGATTATCCAGGGTAAAGGAAAGACGTCAGCCCAGCTTCTGGCATTTACCCTGACCTTTATGGCCATGGCGGTGGTGCTGCTACTGCGCACCGATCTGCTTGATCGCTGGCAGAATGAGTTGCCGGACGAGACGCCCAACTACTTTGCCATGAACATCCAGCCATCAGAAGTTGCAGCGTACTCCGAGTTTTTGACCCGTAATGATGTGGATACCAGTCAGCTCTATCCAATTATCCGTGGTCGTCTGGTTCGCATTAATGATGTGCCCGTCAGGGAGGCTGTAACCAAAGAGCAGGAGAACCATAACGCTCTGAACCGTGAATTGAACCTGACCTGGTCAGAAACGTTGCCGGAAAAGAACCGTATTGAACAGGGCGATTGGTGGCAACCCGGCAGTGAAGAAGGTCTTTCCATTGAGGCGGAAATTGCTGAAAACCTTGGTATTGATCTGGGTGACCGGCTGACGTTTATGGTGTCAGGCAATGAGTTTACTGAAACGGTGAGCAGTATTCGTTCAGTCCAGTGGGAGTCTTTCCGGCCCAATTTTTACATGATTTTTCCTGAGGCCGTTTTGCAGGATCTGTCGGCTACCTGGCTGAACAGTTTCTATCTGGATGCAGAGGATAAACTGCTGCTCAATAGTTTGGTCACTCAGTTTCCCACCATGACCTTACTGGACCTGGATGCTGTGATTAATCAGGTAAAGAAGATGCTGGCGCAATCAACCATTGCTGTCGAAGCGATGCTGGCGGCACTGCTATTGGCAGGGTTGCTGGTGATGATGTCCGTGATCGAATCCAGCATTGATGAACGCCTGCACGAGGGCGCATTAATTCGCTCACTCGGGGGGACTCGTCGGCAACTCTTGATCATGCAGATCGGAGAGTTTGTTCTGTTCGGCATTCTGGCGGGGTTACTGGCGGCCTGTGGTACCGAACTTGCCAGCTATTTGCTCAATACCCGGGTTTTCCAGTTGCGTTGGGAGCCTGCCTGGTTTATCTGGTGTGCATTACCTCTGTTTGGTGCCACTATTCTGGGTATTGCCGGATGGTTGGGGATTCGCCGGGTCATCAGCCAGTCTCCTGCCAATATTTTGCAAGAAGTGTGAGTCAAAAATTCATCTGTACAAAAAACAAACAGGTGTTGTTTTACTCTGAAACAGTAAGGGATAAAAGGAGTTATCCACAGCTCATTCAGTGAGTTGATCAGGGAAACTGTGGAAATCTGTTATCTATCTGAATTAACCTGAAGAAAACACTACCTCAGGGAAGGAGGTTATGATGGCGTGGGTGAGTGATGGCGATGTCAAAGGGCTTGTTGCAGTTAACAAAAACCTATCTATAGTTACTCGAACCTATTCAA
>NZ_JAHHPM010000340.1 GCF_024606345.1 Endozoicomonas sp. YOMI1 | reverse complement strand
GTGAATCGTCAGTAGCACTGCTCGGCTGGCGTCTTGCGAAAAATGCTCAGGTTTAGATAACTTTGAGTAGGTTTGAGCAAGTTTTCAGGAGCGGTAACTGCTCCAGCTGTTTTTTATGTCAGATCAGGTTGAATTCACGAATCTTCAAAAAAATCAGAAAACACACCATAAGTCATATCGTATAAATCAACCTGATGGATGTGTCGTTGCACAACCGCTTCAAAGGTTTCATTATTAATCTCCGCAGCTTTCACGGTTTTGGCGGGCACAAGGCCATAATGCGCTTTTTTATCCAGAAAATCAGAGAGCCCCGTCACCAGTTCCGGGAAAAACCGTTTTATATAATCCACAAAAAGACGCATGGCACTCTCATTGTCCATCACCTCTGAATAAAAATCATAAAATCCAAGATTGTGTCTGATGGTATTCAAAATCATCCTGCGCCGTTTGGGCCAATTCGCCTGGGCATACGCCTCTGGCTGCATCGTCTCAGTAATTCGCTTCCAGGTGGCCAGGGGAAATGGGGTCGGAAAACAGCACGCACCATCATCATTGATAATGGTCACCGGCCTGCCATCCATCGTCACATAGACATCCAGTACCGGCGCTTCGTCGGCAAAATAGCAATCCATACTCTGGGCCACCTGGATAATTTTTGTTCTCAGCGGCGCAGACACCCGCACCTTTTTCATCCGTTTAAGGGCTTCCTGATAACTCAGGATACAGTCATGATCTTTGCGAATATAGCCATGGCAAGACACCTGATTGCCAACAATGGCCGGGAATACACTGTTCAGCGCTGCCGCAACTTTTGATCGCACTGGGAAAAAATCACCCCAGTCCACCTCCACAGCATAGGCATAAACATACTCGCGGATTATTGGGTTCATATGAATTCCTTTTCATAGACATTCTGTACGGTACACACTCTATAATTCATTAAAATGTTGGTCGAGTGAAGTACCCAGAGCGCTATACGGCATTAACAGAACAGGACTACGTTCTTAACCTGATAATGGCCTATTTGGGGCTCATAACAGTGTTGAGTAATCTATGATTATCTTGGTTAATCTGCTTTTTTATTGCCTTATTCA
>NZ_JAHHPM010000339.1 GCF_024606345.1 Endozoicomonas sp. YOMI1 | reverse complement strand
TTCCGGAATCAGTGGCCGGATGTTACCGGAATAGGTGGCCGAATGTTTCCGGAATCAGTGGCCGAATGCTTCCGGAATACCCAACTAACCTCTGTTCGATTATCTTGCCCACAACCGTTTGAGTTTCAGACGTGCCAATGCTCCCGGGGACATTTTCCTTTAACAGGGCTTCTCTTCGTCGTTTTTCCAGGATACGGCTTTTTTCTTTCTCGTTTTCTTTCCTGATCAAACCCTGTATTTCCCGAACCTTTTCCTGGCAGTGGGCCAGATCTGCACTTAGCTTTTTCATTTCAGCATCAGAGCTGTGCTTGCCCTTTTTCTTAATCGCTGCCCAGCAAAGGTTCAAGATTTGCAGCTTATGCGGGCTGTGCTTGCTCTTTTTCTCAATCGCTTTTTCTGCCTCAACCAATGCATTAAAGGCATCCTGATGGGCAATATGAAGTTCCATTTGCCCCATTTCATCGAGCTTCTTTTGGCGAAGATAGGGGTATGTCAGCAATTGTTCGGCACTTGGCCGTTTATCCGGATCAAGCTCCAGGCAAGCCAGCAAAACGTTCCGGCAATCCTCGGAAATACCGGGTTCCTGTTTAATCTTATTGATCAGCCTGGCATAAGCTGATGAATCAAATTCAAATTCAGTAAAGAGCTCCTCCAATTCAGGCTTTTGTTTAAGCACTATTCGATCGTAGGCGGATAGCGTTTTTTGCTTCTTTCTAACAGTGATAACTTTTTTGCCCAGCTCCATTTCCGCCAGGGTGATACCCAAAGCCCATATATCTGTTTTCTCGGTAGCGGTTTCCTTGCCAAACGTCTCTGGACCAGCAAATTGGGGGGTCAGGGAGATGGGTTTGAACTGTCCTTTTCTGTTGCGCTTGACTGCAATACCATAATCGATCAGTGATACTTTACCTTTGCTGTCAATGGTAATATTTTGCGGTTTGATGTCTGAGTGCAGTATGCCTTTATCGTGGATCTTTTGCAGGGACTGAAACAACTGCCTGGCGATACTGCACTTCAGAGGCTCGGGGATAACCTGTCTTTCGGTCGGAAATAAATCATATTCCTTTTTATCCAGATCAAACAGCATTTCCAGGTTTGGGCCCTTGTCATGCATTACTAAGCGATTTCTTTTGTACCAGGGGCTATAGCCAAAGTCACCAACCTTTTTCAGGCACTTTTTCTCATTTGATTTCAACAAGCAATACAAGAGGCTGTCATTGTCCTTAACCATGTAAAAACGCGACAGTTTTTTACTGCCATTGGCATCGACTGTGGCCTTCGGCGGAACCTGCACCGCCCGGAATACTTTGCCAAAGCCACCTTGGCCAACCAGTTTTTTTACCTTGTCCTTTACCAGAATTTTGATCTTCCGGTAATTGAACGGCAGCACATGCCCTGACTCTTCAGGAACCACATCCACGGCCCGATGGACAATTCTGACATTGCCGTGGTCACAGCTCGAACCAGAGGGTGTAAAGGCCGGATTGGAGATACCCTGTGCAGTTCTCGCAGCGAAGGTTCCCTGGTTTTTGTCGGTGCTGCTGGTTTTGGACAATCGGGTACCAGGGGCTTGTGGCAGCTGAACGTATCCTGTCTTAGTCATACTTTCTCTCCCTGAAAGGCATTGGCATCGACTTTAAGCCAAAACGTTGTTGAATATTGCGAAGTTATGACGTAAGAATCTAACATTGTAGGCAAATAATTATACTAACCAAGCTGTCAGTAATGCTGAACCGACCATGCTGAACTTAAGTGGAAGAATGTCCCAATCTTCTCATTATGCCCGCAGTGGTTGTATCCGGACTTCTCCAGGGTATCCGGGAAATGTTCAGGCATGCCTGATTTTTACAAACGGTTAACAACTGCAATAATGCATAGCCTGCCATTTTCAAATGCATCCATC
>NZ_JAHHPM010000338.1 GCF_024606345.1 Endozoicomonas sp. YOMI1 | reverse complement strand
TCTGGTAAGCCCTCAGGTAAGCCTTTCGTTTCTCGGTCTTTGCGTAAGCCTTCTGTTTCTCGGACCGTGTACAAATCTTATCATGAGAGGTGGTCAGAGATTCACCATTGTGATTATTGGGCAATGGATTAAAAATTTCACAAGGATGGTAATGAATGTCAACAGCTGATGGGCTTCGGGAGGTTGATTGCCCTAATCCTAAAATAGACTTGATTGAAAAACGTTCATTATCAGGAATATATCTGGGGGGATGATTATTCTGTGATTTTATTCTGACAGGTAAGTCAAGTGGTTGATCTTCTTTAGTATGGCTATCGACGATGACTATCGACCTTTTGTCAAACCCGGGATCAGCAAATGGATTGTTAAAAAGCACCGTTGGCTGCTGAAAGTTGTATTTAGTAGTTTCATAAGTACGCATAGCACATTGAATATTCATTGCTTCCACAACTTCACGGAAGAAGGCCTGACATGATGTTGCAGATTCAGAAGAAGTAGAAGTAGAATCTTGAAAATAAGAACAGCGATCAGAAGCTACATTTAAATTTGCAGAGTAGGTAGGTATATTCATTGAATTATTGAATTATTGAATTTAAGCCTATGACAACTCTTTTTTATAAAAGTTCCTTCCTAACACGGCCAACTCAATATTTATTGATATATCCCACAACAAGCTTGATTAAACTGTCGCCTGCTGATGAGGCACAGCAGGTTTTATCATTTGCCTATCCGGAGGATAGCGACCAGTGTCTTCTTATTCTTCGATTGCTGACTACTAAGTCAATTTAAAAAGCGGGCAGGAGGGGAGAAATAGAGGCTGATTCAGGCTCATTATTTCTTGCTTTATTCGATTCACATACAAAGGAGGCAGCTTGCTTACCAGCAATTTTTGTTTGTTCTTGATCACTACCGGTATTCTTTAAAGTTTCATTGTAAGCCTTACGATAAGCCTTCTCTTTCGCGGACTGTGCCCGGGCTTTATGGGAAGCCTTCTGTTTCTCGGACTGCTCGTAAGCCGCCCGGGTAGCCTTCCCTTTCTTGGACTCACGGTAAGCCTTGCGGGCAGCCTTCCCCTTCTCGGACTGAAGGTAAGCCTTGCGGGC
>NZ_JAHHPM010000337.1 GCF_024606345.1 Endozoicomonas sp. YOMI1 | reverse complement strand
TAACGCTTGCCCGGTGGCTACGGCCAGACAGGATTTACCGGTACCCGCCGGGCCACTGAGTTCAATCATCTTATGCTGTTTGAGCATGGCCGTGAGCTGTTCAAGCCGCTTGCTCTGTTGCTGATGATGACCACAGCTGGCCTTCAGCCAATCTGAGGCCAGTGTCTGCAAGGAGGTTGCCGACAGCGGTTCAGGGAAGGCGTGCTGAAGCTGCTGTTGCAGCTGCTCCAGTGGCTCAGACGGATGGCATTGGGTAATGGCTGACAGTTGCTGGTTCAAGTCCAGGGCTTGCCGATGGACCGGGATACTCCGGTGGAGGCTGTCACAGACCCGCAGGGCATCGTAAAGCAGACGCAGGCGATGGCCGGAATAGGGATGGATGTTGTCGTCCAGTACCGGCAAAAGATCAGCCTTAATGGCCTGTTCAGGGAATATTGAGTGGATAATAGCGGCCATCTTCGCTGTGCTGCGGGCCGGAGGTTTGCTGAAAGTGTCTGGCAGACAGTCGGCCAGTGCCGGTGCCATATAACGGGCCAATGGCCAGAAATTATCGGCCAGATCCATTGGGTGCATCAGGGCAGGCAGGGTTTTCAGGATGGCAGCAATGCCATCACGATCAACCCCTGCCAGGGGATCCGGGAATTGGGCACTGATCTGAGCTTTGACAAAACTGTAAATGGCCGTATTACCCCGCACCGGATGGGCCAGTAACTTATTCAGGGCCTTACGCCAGTGGAAAAGCTCCAGAGTCTCGGCGCGATCCAGCCTCTGTTCAATGTGGAGCTGAGCCTCCAGCAGGGTCAGAAACTCAGTCGGTGCCTGAACCGGAATGACCGGATAGCTTTTGTCCGGGCTCTGGGGCAATGTTCGAATGCGGTACAAAAGACAGGCTAATGGCTCGGCTGCACCGGGATGACGGGTCGTCATGGATTTGATCAAACCGGGGTCGGCCATAATGGATTCTGCCAAAATGGATTCAGCTATATCATCATCGGGTTCAACTATATCAGGTATATCAGGTATATCAGGTATATCAGGCGCAACACTGCCTGTTGACCGACCACGCCCGGTATCCTGCTGCTGTTGCCAGCGGTGGAACCACGGGCTCTGGGCAGGCAGGCGGTCACTGGGCCAGACAATATGGAGCTGGCAATTGGGCAGAGCATTTTTCTGGCCGTAAATCCAGAGATAGGGCTCAGGTGCCAGTAGTGACTCCAGATGCCCTGCCAGGGTCGGGGCATGTTCCAGCCCGGTCAGCACCACCGGTTCACCCTTTAGGAGTTTTATCAATAAGGGGGATTCCCTCAGCTGGAAACTCAACTTGCCTGACAGTTTCAGCTTGCTGGTAAACCAAAGCTCTTCCCATTGCTGCCCGTTGGCCAGTTGATAACAGTCGGATTCTGCAGCGATATTGGCAGCGATGTTGGCAACATTGCCGGTATACAGCCTGACAACACTCTCACCGGAAGGCTTTGGCAGAGTGCCTGTCACCAATCCAGGGGCAACGGGTAGTAATTCCGTCCGCTGTTTCAGGACCTGCCATTGCTGATCGGTCAGTTCACCGGTAACCAGCAGCTGGTCAAATTCGCTGGCCATCTTCTGAAAGCTATCGGTCTCTTGCAGCGTGTTTCCCTGTGCGGACAGATCACTGAAGATAGCGTCGAAATTATGGGTATTGATAACCCCACAGGTTT
>NZ_JAHHPM010000336.1 GCF_024606345.1 Endozoicomonas sp. YOMI1 | reverse complement strand
TATGGAGTTTACGCCCTTCGACTCCGCTCAGGACGAACGGAGTTTGGACATCAATAAAGGAGGAACCCATCAATTGCATTGAAATCGTGTACTAGCCTGACAAAGAGTCATAAAGTCGAATGACAGCGTCGCCGCAACAGCTCAACAACATACCCCATGCCAACCGAGCCAGAACTCTGTTGGAATAAGGTAACGATGCAAACTATTTTTTTGCCCATCTCGACACTCTGAACTAAATTCTTAAAAGACTCTGGCTAGCTGGTTCTCAGCCAGAGATAAAAAATCGGGACACCCTACAACCTTTCGTCGAAGCTGTGTGCTTCATTTAATACAGCTCAATCTATACGACGCACTTATTACTCTTTTCCTGCACGGAAAGCAGGCCTTGCTTTTTCAACACACATTAACTGACGGCTACCAGCTTTTATGTATGCCCCTCACCAGGAAGGGGGTTGCGAAAGGCCTTAATAAAGAAGGGAACCACAAAGGCACAAAGAGCACAAAGGAAGAACATTTTTATTGCAAGAGCTTTGCTCTTACCAGCCTTTTGCTCTTCTTTGTGTCCTTTGTGGTTCAAGGCTTTTCTACCTTCGCAGCACCCAGTGACAGGGCTATTTCAACAACATCATGCCTCTATTAAGCGGCAGGATGATGAAGCCGGAGCCAGAAAACACACAAGGTAGGCTAAGCATGCTTTCCAGGCATCAATCAACTTCAACCCCAAACACCGGGCTGGCAGCGTTATCCCAAATGGTTTCATCGGTTTCCCGTCGCTCATTCCAGTATTGCGGAGCAGTTGCCATTGCTTCCGCATCCACCTGTGCAATGGCGGTAACAGGAGATGATATTAACTTCAACGGTTATGCCCGTTCAGGAATTGGCAGCACTGATAAGGGTGGTCAGCAGTTATGCTTTAAGGCAGCGGGTGCGCCCTCAAAGTACCGCTTGGGTAATGAGTGCGAAACCTTTGCAGAACTTAAGTTTGGTGCAGATCTCTTTGATCAGGATGATGTGCAGTTTTATTTGGATACCAATCTTGCCTACAAAGTTGGCCAGCAAGGGGACTATGAAACCACTGCCCCTGCTGTTCGGGAGATGAACATTAAGGCTACAGGTGTCTTTGGTAATGCGCTTCCCGGTTCAATGTTGTGGGTCGGCAAACGTTTTTATAATCGTCATGATGTCCATATGATTGATTACTACTACTGGAATCTGTCTGGCCCCGGCGTTGGTATTGAGAATATTGATGTGGTGATGGGTATGCTGAATATTGCCTGGGTGAGGAATCAAAATGGGGTGTTTTATTCTCCTTGGGTTGACGGTGAAGAGGTCACAATAACTACTACACCTGCATCTGATCAGAAATTAACAGTTTCTTCACCCGGCTACAAAACAGCAGACATCACAACCAATATTATAGATTTACGTTGGAATGATATCCCGATAATTGACAAGTTAAAGTTGGAACTTGGCTTGGATTACGGCGTTGGTAGCCCACCAGATAATTTAACTGCTGGTACCCATACCAAAAACTACTTCGATAAAAACGGCTGGATGTTCACTGGTGAACTATCATGGGATGTTCTCGGTGGTTTTAACAAGTTTATTGTCCAGTACGCTACCGATGCGATGACCGGCCCCGGAGCAGGAACTGCTGGAATGTATATGCAAACCACCGACTGGTTTAAGGGTAATAAGCTTTGGCGCATTATGGATCACGGTGCCGTGTCACTCATGCCTAATTTAGACATGATGTATGTTTTTGGTGTAACTGAAGTCAAATATGATAAAAATGATTTTTATCCAAACTATGGTCAAAAAAATACTTGGTACACTGCAGGCATTCGCCCCTCCTGGAACTGGAATGACATAACCAGTACCACCATCGAGATTGGCTATGATCAGGTGAAAAATGCTCATTCATCCTACGTATCCGGGATAAACATTGTCAGCACCGGGGCATTCAAAAGCAAACTTTGGAAATTCACTCTGGCTCAACAATTTCACCCACAGTTTGGCAACTGGGTAAGGCCACAGATTCGTATTTTCGCTACCTATGCAAACTGGAATGAAGCCAGTGGCTACCTTGAAAGTCCTTCTGAGCCTACTGCGAACCCAGCAAGAAGCTGTGCTGATCCAAACATCTGTAATGCTCTAGGCTTGGAATACTTCGACACCTTCACCTCACCCCAGCAAATCGCGAAGGCCTATGGCACCAAATCCGACGGCTGGACCTACGGAGCCCAGATGGAAATCTGGTTCTAATCCACTAGTACATCATTTCGATGAGTTTGATGTGGACAATCTCCGTTCACCCTGAGCGTCCTTTGACTCCGCTCAGGATGTACGGACGAAGGGTGATTAGCACAGTCTTTATTCAGGGTATGGTGTTTACGCCCTTCGACTCCGCTCAGGACGA
>NZ_JAHHPM010000335.1 GCF_024606345.1 Endozoicomonas sp. YOMI1 | reverse complement strand
TTCAATTTCGTTTGCAGATTTTCAGCAAGTGCATGAAGGCGTTGTTGTTCCTCTTTGTAAAAAACGCGCGTATGAGCCGGTAATCAGAACGGGGGGATTGCTATAAGAATCATTGATTTTCTGCATAATATCCAGTGTTCTCAGGGTTAGCGCATTTAACTGCGGAACCTGATGGTCCGATAAGGCAACCTCAATACTTCTGCGTTCATCCACGGTGGTGGCTGTTTGTCTACAAGACTGATGGTTTGAGATTTCCCTGCCGTTAAATGTAACTTCTGGATCGATCAGGACTCTCGCTTGAGCCGGCTTATTGGTCAACACAGTCAGCAGGCTCTGGGTGGGAGTAGGTTGATGAAGTTGCTTTCATTATATAACCCTGCACACCTGAACAATAAACACCGCCGTTTTAAATCCCGACTTATTGGATAAGTTCTGTCAGCAGGTGATCAATAATTGAGCCACCTGCTCATAACGGGCTGTTGCGCACTATATTGATTAGACCAGGTATTAATGAGTGTCGTCCGGCCATATTCACAGCGTAACAACCCTGCCCATGGATATCAGTTTTTTTGCCAGGGCATTTAAGTAGTTAACCAAATGAAATCACAACCAGTTGCATTCTGCTACCTTGTATACACGACCTCATAGAGCAAGGCTGAACATGAACTACACTCAGCTATTTATCTTCCTACTGGCAGCCGGTATGGTTAATAATTGCAATGCATCCAATTCAGTGTCCGACCATGATAACGGGATATCAATAGCTATGGACGAGATTAACTGGCAGTCTCATTGGGAGAACAATAACATTGGTTTCCATCTTGATCAGGCCAACCCTATGCTGGTGAAACACTGGCCCAAGATACGCGCAGTGCCTAAGGATATGGTGTTCGTTCCACTGTGTGGCAAAAGCCTTGATATGGTTGAACTCCATAAGCAGGGACACTTTGTTATCGGCTCCGAATTGAGTGAGATTGCTGTGGAAGCTTTTTTTTCCGAGCAAAACCTCAATTACACAAGGCAGGCAGCAGGTGAACATGAGTACTGGTCCAGTGAACGATTAGCCCTGATCCAGGGGGATTTTTTTACCCTGACAGAAGAGAGTATTCCGGCCAGTTTTGTTTATGACCGGGCAGCCCTGGTTGCACTCCCTCCCGGCAAGCAGGAAGCCTATTTAGAACAACTTCTGCGCATCGCACCGGATATTGAGCAAATTCTGCTGATCACGGTTGAATATGATGATATTGCCGCAGCAGCGCCACCATTCAGTATCCCACCCAATCGAGTAAAAGCACTCTACGGTGAACACTTCGAGATCGATCTGATCGAAACACGGGACACCAAACCCTCACCACGAAAACAGGCCCAGGGGTTGCAAGTGATTACAGAGCATGTTTTCAAACTTGATCGGAAGTAGCCTCTGACCGCTTTTTACCGGGACCAGCAATACCAATCCCGCCTCCTGCCTGATATCCCAGGCAGGTTTTATCTGTCGTCCAAACTCTCCTGTTTTATCTGCCATCCATCTTGTCTTCGACAAGGCAGAGAACTGGCCACCTGAATTTATATGTGACTCAGACCATGATCATGCCGACTTCTCCACGTTTACTTAATGATTTTTCCATTTCTTATTCACCAGCTACCGAAAATGAACCACCGTTTCCTGAATTTTATTTACAGGCAGATCTTGATGCAATTGTACCTTGTGATTTTGCCAGTAAACCTGTTGATGGTGATTTTACACTCACGGATTTAACCTCAATAAGCTCTCAACAAATAGCTCAGCAATTGCCCTGGAAAAATCCATCAGTCAGTTGTTCTCAGTCATCATCGCGTCCAGTGGCTATAGTTGATCCGTTGAATAAAGACAGTTGAAATAAAAAGTAGCGAGGAAAAAAGGAGAATCAGCAGCGAAAGCAAAAAAAGCAGAATTATCATCAGTGCCCCCCTCCTCCCCCACTTTCCGGTCCCCTGAATGAAGGAATATCTACAGCCCCGATCAAACTTCTCTTACCCTGAGTGGTAAGCAATCGAAGCTAAACCGGTAAAGTTCCATACAGCGAGCCCAGCGGACGGCTTTACGTTTACGTAAAGGGTATCTATACTCCAAGTTGCGATAAGAAAGAAGCGTTTACAAACACGCTGCAAATAACGAGCACAGAACCATGTCCGAGACCACGTTCACTATTTCAGAACTCGCCCGGGAGTTTGACCTTACTCCCAGGGCGATACGCTTTTATGAAGATCAGGGGCTAATCAGCCCAAAGCGCAATGGTCTGCAGCGCATATACAGCAAGAAAGACCGCGTTCATCTCAAGCTTATTGTCCGGGGCAAGCGTCTCGGTTTAAGCCTTGCTGAATCCAGAGATCTGATTGCACTGTATGACCCGACCTCCCGAAATAAAAAACAGCTCCAGGCGATGCTCGATGCCATTGATACTTCCAGCATGCGTCTTGAGCAACAGCTCCAGGACATTCACATAATGCAGGATGAACTTACCGAAGCCAGAAAGCGCTGTGTAAAAGCCCTGAAGGAAAGCGAACGTTAAACCGTTTATTTATTAAAACAGTCGCTTTGTTAAACGAAACTCATACAGCAATAACAATAAAAAGTGAGGAAGCCCCAATGAGCCAATACTCAGAGCTGAATTTCAACCTTGGAGAAACCAACGACATGCTCAGGGAGCAGGTCAGGCAATTTGCTGCAAAAGAGATTGCGCCAAGGGCAATGGAGATCGACCAGACCAACCAGTTCCCCATGGATCTCTGGCAGAAAATGGGTGATATGGGCTTGCTGGGTATCACCGTATCTGAACCGTATGGCGGCTCAGCCATGGGGTATCTTGCCCATGTTATCGCCATGGAAGAGATCAGCAGAGCTTCTGCTGCCGTTGGGCTCAGCTATGGTGCCCATTCCAACCTCTGTGTCAACCAGATTTTCCGGATGGGTAGCAATGCTCAAAAGGAAAAATACCTGCCTGATTTAATCAGTGGCCAGGCCGTTGGCGCGCTGGCCATGAGTGAACCAGAAGCAGGTTCCGATGTGGTCAGTATGAAACTTAAAGCCGAAAAGAAAGGTGACCGCTTTATCCTGAACGGTAACAAAATGTGGATTACTAATGGTCCTGATGCATCCACCTACGTGATCTATGCCAAGACGGAACCGGAAAAAAAATCCCGTGGCATAACCGCATTTATTGTCGAAAGGGATTTTCCGGGATTCTCCAGGGCCAAGAAACTGGACAAACTGGGTATGCGGGGTTCAAACACCTGCGAACTGGTCTTTGAGGACTGTGAAGTGCCTGCACAGAACATTCTGGGCAACCTGAATGGGGGTGTTGAAGTTCTGATGAGTGGACTGGACTACGAGCGGGTAGTTCTTTCAGGAGGCCCTACCGGCATTATGCAAGCCTGTCTGGACGTGGTTCTGCCTTACATTCACGACCGTAAGCAGTTTGGCCAGTCCATCGGTGAATTTCAGTTGATTCAGGGCAAGGTTGCCGATATGTACACCCGGATGAATGCCTGCAAAGCTTACCTCTATGCTGTCGCTGCGGCCTGTGACCGTGGCGAAACAACCCGTAAGGATGCGGCTGGCGTCATTCTTTATTGCGCCGAAAGAGCCACTGCACTGGCACTGGATGCCATTCAGATACTCGGTGGCAATGGCTATATCAATGACTACCCAACCGGACGCCTGCTGAGAGATGCAAAACTGTATGAGATCGGTGCCGGCACATCTGAAATCCGTCGTATGCTGATCGGCCGGGAGCTGTTTCAGGAAACCGGACATTAAGCGGAGGGGGAGATTGTCATGGTGGCACTTACCACAACAATAGCCATAGACAGTGCAGAATTTAATGACAACCGTCGTCAAATGCAGGCACTGGTTGATGAGCTGCAACAGAAGTCTGATCACCTGAAACAGGGAGGCCCTGAAAAGGCCCGGGAAAAACACATCAGCAAAGGGAAGCTGCTGCCCAGGGACAGAATCGCCCTGTTGCTGGACCCCGGCTCCCCTTTTATGGAGGTTGGACTTTTTGCGGCCGACAAGGTCTACAACGAAGCAGTGCCCTGTGCAGGTGTGGTTGCCGGTATTGGCCAGGTTTCAGGCCGTGAGTGCATGATTGTTGCTAACGATGCCACCGTCAAAGGCGGCAGCTACTTTCCTCTCACCGTTAAAAAGCATTTAAGAGCCCAGGCCATCGCAGAGCAGAATCACCTTCCCTGTATCTACCTGGTGGATTCCGGTGGTGCCAACCTGCCCAGACAGGATGAAGTATTTCCTGACCGGGAACACTTTGGCCGAATTTTCTTTAATCAGGCCAATATGTCGGCCAGGGGAATTCCACAGATTGCCGCTGTTATGGGCTCCTGCACGGCAGGCGGCGCCTATGTCCCTGCCATGGCTGATGAAAGCATTATTGTCCGTGGTCAGGGCACCATTTTCCTTGCCGGCCCTCCCCTGGTGAAAGCCGCCACCGGTGAAGAGATTACCGCCGAAGCTCTGGGCGGTGCAGACGTTCATTGTCGTAAATCCGGCGTGGCCGACCATTACGCCAATGATGATGCCCATGCCATCAGCCTGATTCGACAATCGGTATCCCGGCTGAACTCGGTTAAGCCCTCTATGGAAAAACGTCATTACGATCTCCAGCCGAGCATGGAACCACTGTATGATATCAAAGAGCTCTATGGGGTTGTCCCTTCGGACTTGAGACAGCCCTATGACGTCAGGGAAGTGATCGCCCGTATTGTTGATGGCTCCGATTTTGATGAGTTCAAAGCGCTATTTGGGGAAACGCTGGTGTGTGGCTTTGCCCGTCTTCATGGTCATCCAGTAGGGATTGTTGCCAACAACGGCATACTCTTTTCCGAATCCGCACAGAAAGGTGCGCACTTTATCGAACTTTGCTGTCAGCGCAAAATACCACTGATATTTCTCCAGAATACTACCGGTTATATGGTGGGTTCCCAGGCGGAGTCAGGTGGCATTGCCCGTCATGGAGCGAAAATGGTCAACGCCGTTGCCTGTGCCAGAGTCCCCAGGTTCACGGTGATTATCGGTGGCAGCTTTGGTGCAGGGAATTATGGCATGTGTGGAAGAGCCTACGATCCCCGATTTCTCTGGAGCTGGCCCAATGCCCGTATTTCAGTGATGGGCGCAGAACAGGCAGCCAATGTACTGGTTCAGGTCAAACGTGACGCCATGGAGAAACAGGGGCAGGTATTAAGTGAAGAGGAAGCCCGGGCCATTCGTCAGCCCATTCTTGAGAACTACAACCACCAGGGCAGCCCTTACTACGCCAGTGCACGACTATGGGATGATGGTGTGATTGATCCAGCGGATACCCGTACCGTCCTTGGGCTCGGTCTTTCTGCGGCAATGAATGCCCCCATTGAAGACACCCGCTTTGGCATATTCAGGATGTAAGGTACTCATCACAATGAACTACAAAAACCTGATACTCGATATAGCAACACCCAGTGACCAATCCAGTAAGATCGCTACGCTCTGTCTCAACCGGCCTGAAACCGGCAACGCCCTGAATAAGGAGCTGATTGCCGAAATGCACCGGGCTTTTGATCAGATTGAGCAGACGCCCACCCGCCTTCTGGTCCTTAAAGCCAATGGTAAACATTTCTGTACCGGTGCTGACCTCAACTGGATGAAAGAATCGGCAGCACTGAGCAAAGAAGAAAATCATCAGGATGCCCACCAACTGGCCAGATTGATTCAACGGCTGGACCAGTTCCCCGCCCCTACCCTGGCGGTGGTCCGGGGTGCTGCATTCGGTGGTGCCCTTGGGCTGATCACCGCCTGCGATATTGCCTTCGCCAGTAAATCAGCAAAGTTCTGCCTGAGCGAAGTCAAGCTTGGTCTTATTCCTGCGGTCATCAGTCCCTACGTCATTCGAGCCATGGGCGCACGCCAGGCAAGACGCTATTTTCTCAGTGCAGAAACCATCTCATCCAAACAGGCACTTCGCCTGAATCTGATTCATAAACGGTGTAAAGAGCAGGATTTATCGTCGGCGGTCGAAGCGCTTTGTGACCAAATCATTCAGAACGCCCCCGTAGCCATGACTGAAGCAAAACGATTAATTGATGACGTCAGTAATCAGCTGATTGATGAAGACCTCATTGACCTGACCTGCGATCGCATCGGCAGTATTCGCATTTCACCGGAAGGTCAGGAAGGGTTAAGCGCATTTCTGGAAAAGCGGGCTCCGGGCTGGAAAGAGCCATCAGCAGATAAAAAGCCATCAGCAGATAAAAAGCCATCAGCAGAGGAGCAACACCATGATTAAACGCCTGCTGATTGCCAACCGCGGGGAAATCGCCTGCCGTATTATAAAAACAGCCCATACCATGGGTGTGGAAACCATTGCCCTCTATTCCGATGCCGACCATCGGGCACTCCATACGACAATGGCCACTAAAGCTGTCTATGCTGGCCCAAGCCCTGCTCTTGAGAGCTACTTGGATATTGAGAAAATATTATCCATAGCAGAACAGGAAAAGGCGGATGCCATTCACCCGGGTTATGGCTTCCTGTCAGAAAATGCTGGCTTTGCCGCAGCCTGCCAGCAAAAAGGCATTATCTTCGTAGGCCCGCCAGCTTCGGCTATCGATGCCATGGGGTCGAAAAGTGAAGCCAAAAAAATCATGGCAGAGGCCGGAGTACCCCTTGTTCCCGGATACCACGGCGAGAATCAGAGTAACCAACAGCTGATGGCTGAAGCCGAACTCATTGGCTTTCCCCTGTTGATCAAGGCTGCTTTTGGCGGTGGCGGCAAAGGAATGCGTGTTGTTGATAGTTCAGAAAACCTGGAACAGCAACTGGCGTCGGCAAGGCGTGAAGCAGAAAAAGCTTTCGGCAATGACCAACTGCTCCTTGAACGCTTTGTCACTAAAGCACGGCATGTTGAAGTTCAGATCTTCTTTGATCAACAGGAAAATGGTGTTTTTCTTTTTGACCGTGACTGCTCCCTGCAGCGCCGACACCAAAAAGTGATTGAAGAAGCACCTGCCCCCGGCCTGACTCCCGAACTGCGCGAAGCCATGGGTAATGCCGCGGTCGCCGCCGGAAAAGCCATCGGTTATCAAGGGGCTGGCACTGTAGAGTTTCTGCTTGATGGTGATCAATTCTACTTTATGGAGATGAATACCCGCCTCCAGGTAGAGCACCCGGTAACGGAGATGGTCACCGATCTGGACCTGGTTGAGTGGCAGTTAACCGTGGCATCCGGAAACCCTCTCCCATTGGATCAGGCGTCATTACACTGCCATGGCCATGCAATTGAAGCCCGGTTGTATGCAGAAAACCCAAGGCAGAATTTTCTGCCCACCTCTGGACGCATTCTGGCCCTTGAATGGCCAGACACCCATGGCAACCTGCGTATTGATACCGGCATTCAGGCCGGTGACAGCATCACCGCCTGGTATGACCCCATGATGGCAAAAATAATTGCCAGCGGCCCCAGCCGACAAACCGCAATAGCGCAGCTTCAGACGGCGCTGGCCCAGTATTATCAGGCAGGGATCTGCGATAACCGGGACTTCCTCGCCCACCTGCTGGCAACGCCGGAATTTATTGATGCCAAACTCAGTACTGACTTTATTGATCATCACCCATTTCCCGCTTTATCCCTGGAGCAAAGACACCAGCTGTTAGCGGTTGCAGCTATTTATCAGTTTGAATGTGGCAGCCTCGCCAGACCGGATGAATTACTGCCAACCTCATGTGGCTCCACTTTCAGAACAGAATCCCTGGTTCAACTTTATCTGGATGAACAGTGCTGGCTGGTCAGGGTCGATAAACAATCGAACCGTTATCTACTCCGTATCGGAGAGAAATCACTGGCTATAACCGCCAACGTTATCCTCAAAACCTGCGGCGCATCACTGAGCGTCAGTTTTGACACGACAGGCGCAGAAAAATTACTGCCAATTATTTGCCGTATAATTCCCCAGCCAGGGGAATTATTAAAAGTCATTCTTCCGGATATCAGCTATGAAGTTGCACTTCCCGGCCATCCCATGGAACAGGAAGACGATCAGGACAATGTACCTCTTGCCCCCATGAGCGGCTCGATCACCTGCGTGATGGTCAACGAGGGCCAGTCAGTGGCGCAGGGAACCCCGCTGCTGATGATGGAAGCCATGAAGATGGAGCACTGCATCACCGCCAAAGAGCCCGGAACCGTTGAGCGGATACTTTATCAGGCAGGAGACCAGGTTGCCGCAGGTTCGCCATTACTGACGTTCATCGAACAACCATAACAACAATAAAAAGCATGGAGCAAAGGGATGTCCAGTGACACGGCCAATTCACAGCAATTGCCAGACAGGGTAACACTGGTTGAGATGGGTGCCAGAGACGGGCTGCAAAATCAGCCGGAGATACTCTCTGCCGGAATTCGTTCAGAGCTGATCAACCGCCTTGCCAGAACAGGACTGAAGCGTATTGAAGCGGGCAGCTTTGTGTCGCCAAAAGCCGTTCCGCAACTGGCGGACTCCCATAACGTTTTCGACCTGCTTGATCGACAACCAGGGATCACCTATGGTGCCCTGACCCCAAACCTCAAAGGTTTTGAGGCGGCCCTGGCCGCTGGTGCTGATGAAGTGGCGGTATTTGCTTCAGCTTCAGAAGGGTTCAGTCAGAAAAATATCAACTGCTCCATTGCCGAAAGTCTGAAGCGCTTTGCCCCGGTTATGGAAGCGGCAAAAAAACACGGTTTAAACGTCAGAGGCTATGTTTCCTGTGTGATGGGATGCCCCTATGATGGCGAGATCTGCCCTTCCGCCGTTGCCGGGGTTGCCGAACAACTCTGGCAGATGGGCTGTTATGAAATATCATTGGGCGACACCATTGGTGTTGGTACTCCCCTCAACGCCAAAAAGGTTCTGGAACACACTTCCCGAAATATTCCCGTCTCAGCACTGGCGGCACACTTTCACAATACCTATGGACAGGCGCTTGCCAATGTTTTGGCACTGCTCGAAGAAGGGCTTTCGGTGATTGACAGTTCGGTTGCCGGCCTGGGAGGTTGCCCTTATGCCCCCGGAGCATCAGGCAATCTGGCGACGGAAGATGTGGTCTACATGCTGCACGGTATGGGCATAAAAACCGGGATAAATATGGAGGAACTGCTCAAAGCGGCTACATTCATTTGTGACCAGCTGGGCATACCCTCAAGATCAAATGCCGGGTTGGCATTGAGCCGGTTGATTCATCCTTCAGGGTGAATTGAATCTCGTCAATCAAGAAAACAATTCATCAGAGAATCCAGAAGAGAAAGCCAATGACAGCACTGTGGATACCGGATCAAAACACAATAACATTGTCCAATCTTCAGGCATTTATCACCCGCGTAAAAGAAGACGCAGGTTTACCACTGGAAGATTATTATGAACTTTACCAATGGAGCATTGAAGACCGTCCGGCCTTCTGGCAACGGCTGGCAGAATTCTACAACGTACAATTTCATACCCCACCTTCCGCTGCATTAATAAACGACAGTATGCCGGGCGCTCAATGGTTTCCTGACTCAACACTGAACTATGCAGAACACCTTCTGCAACGAAAAGATAATAAAACAGCCTTGATATTCAAAGGTGAGAATGGCCGTCGCAGGATCCTGAGCTACCGGGAGCTCTATCAATCAGTAGCCGCTGCCCAACAGGGCTTGATTGATGCCGGTATCAAAAAAGGGGATCGTATTGCAGCCTTTATGCCCAACTGCCCGGAAACCATTATTCTGATGCTGGCCACCACGGCGCTTGGGGCAATCTGGTCATCCTGTTCTCCAGATTTTGGTATTCAGGGCGTTCTGGACCGTTTCGGACAGATTGAGCCCCGGCTCCTGCTTACGGTAGACGGTTACTTTTATGGTGGTAAAACCATCGACTGCATGGACAAAACAGAGCGGATTCAGGAAAAAATCCCATCGCTGGAAACCACCGTCGTTGTGCCTTTTGCCAATCCGGAACCGGATATCGGGCAGCTCAACAATGCGGTGCGCTGGGTTGATTTCTGCCAACCATCCAATGGATCGGTGAGTATCGTACCTGTCGAGTTTAATCATCCATTGTTCATTATGTACTCTTCAGGTACCACTGGCGTTCCCAAGTGTATTGTTCATGGCCATGGTGGAACGCTGCTACAGCATTTGAAAGAGCTGGGCCTTCATACCGATCTGAAAGCACAGGATACAATATTCTACTTTACCACCTGTGGCTGGATGATGTGGAACTGGCTGGTTTCGTCCCTGGCCATTGGAGCTACTGTCGTTTTGTTCGATGGCTCCCCTTTTTATCCCGAACCTGCAACCCTGATAGATATCGCAGAGGCGGAAAACGTTTCTATTTTCGGTACCAGCGCCAAGTACATCGCCGCCCTGCAAAAAGCCGGTGTCAAACCTGCCAGCAGTCATCATCTGCAACATCTCAAAGCCATTCTATCGACAGGCTCCCCTTTACTTCACGAAAGCTATGACTATGTCTTTCAGGCGGTAAAACCGGATGTCCGGCTTTCTTCCATATCCGGTGGCACGGACATCATCTCCTGCTTTGCCCTGGGCTGCCCGATACTGCCAGTCTATCGTGGTGAACTGCAGTGTCGGGGGCTGGGTATGGATGTTCACTTTGTGGATACGGCAGGGACTCCGCTGACTGAAGAAAAGGGAGAGCTGGTCTGTCAGTCCAGCTTCCCATCCATGCCCGTTGGCTTCTGGAATGATCCTGATGGCAGCAAGTACCACAACGCCTACTTCAACGAGTTTGAAGGGGTCTGGGCTCATGGAGATTACGGCGAGCTGACCCGGCATGGTGGCGTTATTATCCATGGCCGGGCCGATGCCGTATTAAATCCGGGAGGCGTCCGCATTGGTACTGCCGAGATTTATCGCCAGGTAGAAAAGGTAGAGGAAGTGCTTGAGAGCATTGCAGTAGGACAGGAATGGGAAGACGACACACGTATTATATTGTTTGTGCTGCTTCGTGATGGCGTGACACTTAATGATCAACTGATCCAGAAAATCACCCACACCATTCGCAGTAACACAACGCCTCGTCACGTTCCCGCCAAGGTTCTGCAGGTGACCGACATTCCAAGAACCATCAGCGGTAAAATCGTCGAGCTGGCAGTGCGTGAAGTTATCCATAACCGGCCAGTAAAAAATACCGATGCCCTGGCCAACCCGGATGCCCTGGATCTGTTCAGGAACCGTCAGGAACTTTTTTCCTGAGCTACTCGAAGGGCATTAACTACGGGTTTACGCATTGTGCCACGCACCGCTCCTAAAAACTTGCTCAAACCTACTCAAAGTTATCT
>NZ_JAHHPM010000334.1 GCF_024606345.1 Endozoicomonas sp. YOMI1 | reverse complement strand
ATAGTAACTGCCCACTTAGCCAGAAATATACGATTCCATTTGGCCAACTACTTAAGGTAGAAGTGAATCCTCGGGAGCCCGGGATAAAACAGAGCAACGAACATTCATATTGTTTATACATGGCAGCGAAAAGCCATTCGCCATGTCCGGATGAAATTTATGAAGTGATTGGTTTCTAACAATTTATGGGGAAATTTCTGATTCAGGCTAAGCTCTAAGATGATGATCTGGCAGCATTAACTGGTTGGCAAAGTCTGGTTGTCAGGTCAGCTGTATAACCGGGTATGCCTGAGGTTCTCCATGGAGTTAAATGAAATACGTTCCCACCTGGCTGATTTGAATACAGCCCATCTTGCTGATGCTGACCAGCGTCTGAGAGTCATGAGCT
The DNA here is from genome assembly GCF_024606345.1 of Endozoicomonas sp. YOMI1. GTDB lineage: Bacteria > Pseudomonadota > Gammaproteobacteria > Pseudomonadales > Endozoicomonadaceae > Endozoicomonas. The sequence continues at coordinate 20,674 of NZ_JAHHPM010000334.1, read as the reverse complement.
CGGCAATAAGACCGGTTCAGACGGGACTGAAGCTTATCGGATCAGCCTATACCGTGAACTGTCATAACGACTTTCTTACCGTGATCAAGTCAATTCAGGATGCCCTGCCCGGGGATGTTATCGTCATTGAGACTCAAGGCAGTCGATTGGCAGTAGCAGGGGAGCTGTTATCGACAGAAGCAATGCGTAAGGGGATTGTTGGCTTTGTCATTGACGGGGCCTTTCGTGATACAGCTTCTGTAAGAGCAATGAACTTTCCGGTTTATGCACAGACTTTTACCCCAATGTCAGGCACGTCAAAACGGGTATTTCATACTCAGGAGACAGTTGAGTGTGGTGGCGTAGAAGTTCGTCCGGGTGAGATTATCTTCGGTGATGATGATGGGGTACTGGTTTTATCCCTGGAAGAAGCAACACGTTTGATTCCTATAGCTGAAGAGATTAAAGCCAGAGATGAACGGGTTCTTGCCAGACTTCAGGATGGTGTTTCACTGTGTGACCTGATCAATTTCGATGAACACTGGCAGAAAATTGAGGCCGGTGAAAAAAGCGAACTGACTTTTATGGTCGAACAGGGGTGAAATGAAACTTAATAATCATTTTAAGGTCTGATAAGGGGCTGTCTCTTTATCACAAGTCCTGTAACCCTTGGTAGTCAAGGGTTACAGATTGAATTACCTGTGTTGTTTATATTTCAGGCCAACTATTAAATCCCAGTGTTTTCAAGGGCTCCAGAGCAAGAAAATACCCAGAAAATGATAATTCTGACTATCCCGGGTATTTGTGACTAAGAGACAGCCTGATAAGGCGGGGAGTGCCACTAGAGTCCGTATAAACTGAACTCTGTGCTGACAGCACTGCTCAGTTCGCATATTTATGCCCTATAAGTAACCCTATCCTTAAACCTGTATTTTACTCCACCGCCGTGAGCGCCAGACAGCCAGGAAGCTGACGGAGGTAATCATTCGCTGGAGTGTGGGTATTGCCCAGACTGCGGTAAGACCAAGCCCCAGAACAGGACCTATGAGCCAGCACAGTGGCAGCAGGATTAGCCACTGTGCAACAAATCGGATACAGAGCACCGTTCGGTTGGCACCCGCGCCAAGTAAGGCCTGAACAAATACCAGAGAGGGCGCATCCAGAACAACGCCTATGCCGGTTAATTGCATCGGGATTGAGCCCATTGCCAGTAGTGAAGGATCATGGAGAAAAAGTGACAGCACCGCTTCAGGGGTAAAAATTAATGGCAGGCTCATTACCAGTAAAACGGCGCTGGCTGTATACATGACTTCCTGCCCCCAGCGCCAGGCAAGCTCTGGTTCGCGGGCTCCAAGACTCTGGCTGACCAGGGTATTGGCAGCCATGCCCAGGCCCAGGCCTGGCAATATCAGCATCAGAGAGGTATTCATCAACACATGGGCAATGGCCATTTCACGGATACCTAATTGGGCAACAATGGCAAACAACATCATCATGCCAAGGGCAAACAGGGTTTGTTGCAGGGAGTCAGGAATAGCCAGAAGAACCAGACGCTTGAATGCCGCCCAATTTTTCCATTGAGTCAGGAATCCGAATTTTCTGGCCCGCTTATTGAGCAGCCAGAAATTAAGAACGGCTCCCAGGTACATGGACAGTAAGGTTCCCAGGGCTGCTCCCTGCACGCCCATGGCAGGCAGGCCAAGTTTTCCGTAGATCAGGATAAAACTGAAGATCACATTGCAAATATGGGTGCAGATCAGCGGTTTCAGAAAACCGTTTGGCTCACCAATGCCGTTCCAGAAACCTCGAAATGAGAGGTTCATCGCAGCTGCGGTGAGGGCCATGACCCGAATCTGAAAATAGTCGGTTGCTTCCCCTTTAAAGGTGGGAGAGCTTTGATCAAATAACGCCAGCAACCAAGGGGAAGTGAGTACCAGAATAATACTGATTGGCATGGCAAAGCCGAATGCGATCATCAATCCGTGATTGGTTGGCATGGCACACTCATTCAAACGGCCTGCACCAACGCGGCGAGCAACCTGGGCCTGAATAGCCGCTGAAAGGCCGGTCATCAACGATAGCGCTACAAAGTTCCCGTAGCTGCCAGCACCCACAGCAGCAAGGGCATCCTCTCCCAGGGGACCCACCAGCGCGGCGTCAACAAGGTTGATCATGCTCTGGGAGAGCATGGTCAGCATGATAGGGAATCCTAACTGAAAAATGGTGGCAAGCCTTTGCTTCATTAAGTTTTAATATCTCCAGCATTGATGAACTATCGCTAAGAAAAAAAGTCCAAAATCAGTGATTTATCAAAAAATGAACACAAGGATTGGGTTATTATGGATATAACATCATCAAAGCCACTATATGTACAGGATTTAAACAGAGCCATTGCCGAAGTTGCCAATAAACCATTGGTCAACAGTCAGCTCGAAAGCAAAAGCAATGGGGTATCTTTGTTTACATCTTTACAAGACAGGGCTATCAAGGGCTTTGCCATATCAGGTTCTGTGGCCGATAGCCTCCGGTTTTTATCCACCCTTCAAAGCCGACAACTATTAACCTCTGCTGAGGTTTTGCAAACATTTACCAACATCTGGAGAAGATGATTAATGGACTTCAAGAGGCTATCCAATATTCAACATGTATGCATGAACGTATTGATCGATTGGATATCAACAAAGTTTTAATCGTAAAAAAAGAATTTTGTGAATTAGAAAGTTGATCGCATTCCAGCGCTTGCCTGATGAGAATATCCCCTGTCTGGATGATATGGAAATAAACAAGCTGTTTGATACAGAAGCACTACGGGATAGCAGTTATGCAGAGTTTATCAAATGCCAAACTGTTAATGTCTTATATTGGCAAGGGCAGGGTATTCCAATGGCCATAACAGAAAAGGACTTGGAACATATGCACATAAACTACATGGGCGCTCATCTTGAGTTAGATTTTGCATATCAAAACCAGGGGGGCTGGTGGATTTTATTGGCAGTGAACGTTATTCAGCGTTGGGTTCCAGGTTCAATAGTGATGATAAATATATAGGGGATGTTTACCTTAACAGATCTGTTGAGGATTGCTATTCGTCATTTCAAGACTGGTTTAATGGTCATAAAGTTGATTACATTAATTTTGAAGCTGATAAATTCTTTCTTCAATTGTGGCGTCATGATTATTCAAAAGTGGATGATATAACATGGCTTGTATCGATAATCGCCCGGGCTGGATTGGTGCCAGGTGAATTTCCCAGATTCTCTGATAACACGTTATTGACCTGCCTTGCCTGTGGTTTTTCAGAAAATGTGAAAAAGGTCGAAAAGTCAGGGCTGAGTGACATGCCAGAAACCATCAGGCAATTCGCATCAGAGCTGATACATCTGTTACAACATCACAGGGAGCGGGATTGTCATTTGGCCCAGAGCATAGATCCTCAACGATTGTGGAATGAAAAGTATGAGGGCAAACTGCCCTCATACTTTTGAGACGTTGAAATGTGTAATTTATTTATGAAATATCCGGGTTAAGGTCTAATTGGCAAGATTTGGGCGAAGCCAGCGTTCCGCTTCTGCTAACGACCAGCCTTTACGTTCAGCGTAAACGGCCAGCTGGTCTTTATCGATTTTACCCAGGCCAAAATATTTCGCTTGTGGATGGGAGAAATACCAGCCACTGACACTGGCCGCAGGCATCATGGCAAAGTGTTCGGTGAGTGACACGCCGGCATTTTCTTCACCATTGAGCAGAGTAAACAACGTGGCTTTCTCCGTATGGTCCGGGCAAGCTGGGTAGCCGGGCGCTGGACGAATACCGGCGTATTTCTCCCTGATCAGCTCTTCATTACTGAACTGCTCATTGGAGGCATAACCCCAGTACTCCTTGCGCACTTTTTCATGCATACATTCCGCAAACGCTTCCGCCAGACGGTCCGCCAGAGCTTTCACCATGATGCTGTTATAGTCATCACCCGCTTCTTCATATCGTCTGGCCAGTGGGTCTGCGCCAATACCTGCCGTCACCACAAAACCACCAACATAGTCAGGCAAACCGGATGATTCCGGGGCTACAAAGTCAGACAGGCTGTAATTGGGCTTGTCCTCCGGTTTTGGTGCCTGCTGGCGGAGATGGTGCAGGGTTGTTTTGATTTCGCTTCTGGTGTCATCACGGTAGATGGCCAAATCATCCTGATTGATCTGGTTGGCAGGCCAGAAGCCTATAGCTGCCCGGGCACGGATCAACTTTTTGTTGACCAGTTTATCCAGCATCTGCCGTGCATCCTGATACAGGCTGGTGGCTGCTTCACCGACCACTTCATCTTTCAGAATGGCGGGAAACTTACCGGCCAGATCCCAGGTAATAAAGAACGGTGTCCAGTCGATGTAATTGACCAATTCCTCCAGCGGGAAATCATCAAACACTTTAACGCCGGTAAACGTTGGAACCGGTGGCTGGTAACGGGACCAGTCCGGCTTGAAGGCATTATCCAGGGCTTCCTGATAAGTGAGGAGTGCCCGTTTGTTTCCCCTTTTTCCGTGGCGGATCCGGATTTTTTCATACTCGGAACGGGTCTCTGCCACCAGGGCGGGCTTTAATGAATCACTCATCAGCCGGGTTGAAATTCCCACACTGCGGGAGGCATCCGTGACATAGATGGCAAGGTCATCCTGAAACTGTGGCTCAATTTTCACCGCCGTATGGGCCCGTGATGTGGTCGCTCCACCAATCATCAGTGGGAGTTTGATGCCCTGACGCTGCATTTCACTGGCAACATGAACCATTTCATCCAGTGATGGGGTGATCAGGCCACTGAGTCCGATAATATCAACGTCTTCTTCCACTGCGGTTTTCAGAATGGTTTCACAGGGAACCATGACCCCAAGGTCAATAACCTCAAAGTTGTTACAGGCCAGAACGACACCAACAATGTTCTTACCAATGTCGTGTACATCACCTTTTACCGTCGCCAGCAAAATCTTGCCATTGGATCGGGCACTGTCGCCTTTCTCCTCTTCTATAAAGGGCACAAGATGAGCCACCGCCTGTTTCATCACCCGGGCACTTTTCACCACCTGGGGCAGAAACATTTTACCAGCACCAAACAGGTCGCCCACCACATTCATGCCATCCATCAGTGGGCCTTCAATCACCTCAATAGGACGGCTGGCTGCCAGTCTTGCCGCTTCAGTATCTGCAACAATCCAGGTGGTAATACCTTTGACCAGCGCATGTTCCAGTCGCTGGTTAACAGGCCATTCCCGCCAGGCCAGATCTTCCTCTTTTTTGCCGGATGAACCACCTTCCCGGTATTGATCAGCGATGGCCAGCAGCCCTTCAGTCCCATGGGTTGAACGGTTGAGAATAACGTCTTCAACCTTGTCTTTCAGTGCTTCGGGAATTTCTTCATAGATTTCCAACTGCCCGGCATTAACAATGCCCATGGTCAGTCCGGCCTTGATGGCATGGTAGAGAAAGACCCCATGAATGGCTTCCCGAACCGGGTTGTTCCCCCGAAAAGAGAAAGAGACATTACTGACACCACCGGAACTCATGGCATGGGGCAAATTCTCGCGAATGTATTGAACCGCATTGATAAAATCCACCGCGTAGTTATTGTGCTCATCGATACCGGTGGCCACGGCAAAAATATTGGGGTCAAAAATAATGTCCTGGGGCGGGAAGCCGACTTCATTGACCAGAATGTCGTAGGACCGCTGGCATATTTCTATTTTTCTGGCTTCGGTATCCGCCTGACCCAGCTCATCAAAGGCCATCACCACAACGGCGGCGCCATAATGGCGGCAAAGGCGGGCTTGCCTGCGGAAAATATCTTCACCTTCCTTCAGACTGATGGAATTGACAATGCCCTTGCCCTGAATGCATTGCAGCCCTGCTTCGATGACCTCCCACCTGGAGGAGTCCACCATGATCGGGACTCTGGAAATATCCGGCTCGGAGGCCACCAGATTCAGGAATGTGGTCATGGCGCTTTTGGCATCCAGCATCCCTTCATCCATGTTGATGTCGATAATCTGGGCACCGTTTTCCACCTGGTCACGGGCTATGTCCAGAGCTGTATCGTAATCCTCTTCGATAATCAGCCGTTTGAAGCGGGCGGAACCGGTGACATTACAGCGCTCACCAACATTGACGAACAGTGAGTCTTGATCAATGGTAAATGGCTCCAGACCACTTAAACGACAAGCCACCGGAATGGTCGGCATGGCTCGCCGGGGAATATCAGCAACCTTTTCGGCAATAGCTTTAATATGTGCCGGTGTGGTACCACAGCAGCCACCAATAATATTGACCAGGCCGGAGTGGGCAAACTCAGCAACAATCTCTGTCATCTCATCCGGACTCTGGTCATATTCACCAAACGCGTTGGGTAGACCGGCATTGGGGTGAGCACTGATCCAGGTGCCTGCGCAGTTCGACAGTTCTTCAAGATACGGGCGTAACTCGCTGGCGCCTAAAGCACAATTCAGACCAACGGATAGGGGCCGGGCATGTTCCACCGAGTTCCAGAATGCTTCTGTCGTTTGTCCGGACAGGGTTCGACCGGAAGCATCGGTTATGGTGCCGGAAATCATGATCGGCAGTGCAAAGCCCAGCTGATCAAACAGGTCACGAACTGCATAGATGGCCGCTTTGGCATTCAAGGTATCAAAAATGGTTTCTATCAGCAGGATATCAGCGCCGCCTTCAATCAATGCTTTTGCGGCCTGCTGATATGCGCTTACCAGTTCGTTGAAACTGGTATTTCTGTAGCCGGGATTATTGACATCAGGGGAGATGGAAGCGGTTCTGTTGGTTGGACCAAGAACACCGGCGACAAAACGGGGTTTATCCGGGTTAGCCTGGGTGAATTCATCGGCCACTTCACGGGCAAGACGGGCTGCCTGGCGATTAATTTCCGGTACCAGATCTTCCATCTGGTAATCTGCCATGGCGATGGTGGTGGCGTTAAAGGTATTGGTTTCCAGAATATCGGCACCGGCTTCAAGATACTCCCGGTGGATCTGTTGAATAATATCCGGACGGGTCAATACTAGAAGATCATTGTTGCCTTTTACATCGCAGGAATGACTGGCAAAGCGTTCGCCACGGTAGTCCGCTTCCCCCAGCTTATAGTCCTGAATCATGGTGCCCATGGCTCCATCAAGAATCAGAATGCGTTTTTCCAGCAGTTGTGTCAGGTCAGGGAAGGTTTTTTTTTGGTGTGGCGTAGCTTGCAGCATGGATAGCAACCAGTGTTATTTTTTCTAGCGGGCTATAGTACCAGAACTTAACCCCTGACTGCCTCTGGTTTCTAATGGGTCAGGAAAAAGTGTGAGTGTATAGGTTCTGAAAATAAATAGTCCATAGTTCCAATTTTGTGAAACCTTCCCTCAACCGGGGGGATCTAATTGATCAACATAGATAAACAGGTGATAAATTATGGACCCGATGAGTAGCATCCACACCCCGGTAAGGCATAGCTTTGAGGGTGGGGAGATGTGTTCTGATGCACAACCGTTGCAACCAACAGTGTTGGTCGGCGAACAAGCGCTCACTGAGGCAGGCACGTTCAGAGATGGTAATGGGAAAAGCATTGTTAACAGGGAGGCTCGTGTAATTGAAAAGTCTGATGTGGTTAGTACCCATGGCCAATTGAAATCAAGCCAGTGTGATGCGGCTCAAGTACCCTTTTCTCAAGGAGCATTACAGGAAGTTAGATCGGGGGCAGCTGAAAAAAAGCAGGCTCTTGACCCGGAGATGCTCCGACAGTTAAGCAGAGTAAAAAAACAGATCATTGATCTCACAGGCGTTCATGGTCAGATACCCCATGAGGAATGGCTAAGATTTAAGTTAGGTGCACTGTATATTCAGGAGAATATCCTCACAAGAATGTTGCACGGCATCTCAAGTCATGATGCAGCACTCAGTAAGTTTCATTCTCTTGGAGACTTAATACCACATGGACCCATGGGTGGTGCTCTTAGAAAGGTACTTGATTTATGGTGGCTTTCCGGTAACGACAAATACTTTCCTGAATCAGCCGTTGATTCTTTTTTTAAGTTACAGTTGGCCAGCAGGCATTTGCAGGAAGCTTTTAAGTTACTTAATAGCAGCAGTTCAGGTTCTGCTGATTCAGAGTCATTCTGTGAAGTGTCAGATAGCAAAGAGTTCTCAGACAGAATTAGACCCATTGTTGAAAAAGGCAGGTTTAACTTGACCAGACTCGATAAAATAGTGGTTATTTTTCACCATCTTTATCAGGAATTCAACAGTGATGGCTATACTGGATTAGTTAATATTACAAATATAGATATTCTTGAAAATTATTATAATGAGCTTTTATTAGAAACCGAGTTTTCCTGCTATGAAAAAGAGATTGCCTATTTTGCTTTTCTACAATCACTGGGACTTTTTTACAATAAGCTGGCTTTAGAATGTACCGTATTAGGGCTTGGCTACCCTGCCGGAAAAAGTACCGAGCTAAAGCTAGCTCCCCTCCAACAGACAATAACTTACAATAATATCCTGCATAAAATGATGGTTGCCAATATTAACAGCGGTATCTTTCGTGTCGCTGACTATTGGGTTTTAAGCCTTTTTTCTTCAGGGTTTTTGATGAATTATCGCTGGAAATCGAGTGATAGGGCCCTATTAACAGCGCTAAGCTCGGCGTTATTGATAAGCCCAAAACAAGAATCAGAGATTGCACTGGTAAAATTTGATTGTTTTGCAATAGCAGAAATTCTGGAGGACGTGGGAGTGTTTGAAAGTGTTGCTGATAATGCTTCAAAATACAATACTTTTGCACTGTTAACCATGCTTTGGAATGATCTTGGGTTTTCCCGTTGGCCATACTCTACCACCTTGAATCCGGAAAAAGCGCTAGAATATCTGGAATTTATTCATGCTGAAATAAATGACCACAAGAATAAATTTGCCGAAATCGTCAAGCAATCCATGGATGCTGCTTATAAGTTAAATCTATTGGCCCAGGGATCGACAAAGATGGCCAAACTATGTTCTGAAAGAATCGCCCTGTTTTATTTTCTGTCGGGTGATCCGGGCAAGGCATCGGAACTTCTCAGGTTTGCCAAACGTAACAGTAAAACACTTTACTTTGGGCTATCCATGGCATCAAAGGGCAAATACGAATTAGCCATTCAGTTTCTTGAAAAGGACAGTGCTAAAGATGTTTGTATAAAAGCATTGCTGGGTATTCTTAACGAAAAGCTTGCCAGTTCTAAGGTTGATTCAGGTGAAAAATATCAACTGCTCCGTAAAGCGGAACTTAACTATCGGTCCGTGATTAGCTCACGACCTGAAATGAATAAATATTTTGCCATGTTGCTTGAAAGGCAAGGTGATCTCCCAGGCGCAGTAAAGCAGTGGAAAGCTTACCGATGTTTTTTACATGGGCAGGCAAAGCAAAATAATATAAGGTCGGTAAGGTTTAAAATTCCCATGGAGATTAAACTGGTTGGTGAAAAAATTTTGGAATTGGAGAGCAAGTTAGAGAAAAATAAATCTGGAAAAAATGCAGAGTTACTATTGGGTGGAAGTAAATCCTCGAGAAAAGATGCTGAGGAAAAGAAACCTGAAAGTAAAACTGCCAGGAAAAGGAAAGGTAAAAAAAACAGCCAGCCTGCTGTTTACAGCAGGCTGGCTTGCCAGGAAACTTGCAAGGAAAAAAAGCCAGCTGATATCCAGACCGAAAAGCGTGGTTCTAATCAAGTGCCGGATCTCGAGCCAGAGCTAAACGTTAATAGTGGGTCAGAGTGTGAGGGGCAAACTGATCATCAGCAACAGAGTCTGATCGAGAAACAAGGGCTACCCGTCACTGGCAAGCCTGAACCGGTTCGGCTTACTGTGAATCAGGGCGTAAAAATTCCTGTTGACTTTTCAATGACAGAAGTTGAACGTCACTGGGCGTGTAGTCGTGTTTTCAGAAATAACCTGACCAATCGGCTTCTCCTCCTTGACGTTGGCAGAGACGATTATGATGGGGTTTTGGCAATCATTGATCACTATGTGGTCAGGGTTAAAAACCCGGTAGCACAGTTGCACTTTATCCAAAATAGAGAGTGGCTTTTGAGATGTAAGAGTTTTGATAACCGTGCACTTTATGCTCAATGTTGTCGTACTGGTCAATCAATTCAGGCATTAAAAGCAGAGTTACGGTTATCTATTTTGCAATGTGTGCGTGAACAGGTGGCGTCTGTTTTCCAGCATGCCTTTCAGTGCCCGCCTTCATCGATTTGGTTCAGTAACCCCGACCTGTTGAAAGAGGACATTAAATGTCTGATGCATCACGTACATCCTGAATTTTGTGTACAGTTTGGTGCTCAATTTTCAACAGCGGCTCATGTCATGAAAGATATTCATTGGGAGTTTACCTGCCAGAAGGGAAAAGACCAGATGTGTCGTTCACTGTATGGACACTACCCCGGGGACTATTCCAATTTGGCCGACAGGTTCTATAACTTTCGTAACTTTATTGATCCACAACATGTCTCGGATATTATTTAGCGGGCTATAGTAGCAGAACACAGAACTTACCCCCCGGCTGCCTCTGGTTTCTAATGGGTCAGGAAATAGTGTAAGTGTTCTGAAAATAAATGATCCATAGTGCCAATGTAGTGAAACCTTCCCCAACCGGGGGTATCTATTGATCAATATAAATAAACAGGCGACAAATTATGGACCCAATAAGTAGCAGCCACACCCCAGTAAGGCATAGCTTTGAGAGTGGGCAGATGTGTTCTGATACACAACCGTTGACACCAACAGTGTTGGTCGGTGAACAGGCGCTCACTGAGGCAGGCACGTTCAGAGATGAGAATGGGAAAAGCATTGTTAACAGGGAGGCTTGTGTCATTGAAGAGTCGCATGTGGTTAGTACGCATGCTCAATTGAAATCAAGCCAGTGTGATACGGCTCAGGCATCACTGTGTGAAGGTGCGTTACAGAACCTTAAATTGGAGAGTGCTCAAAAACAAGCTGAACAGAAGGCAGTTCTGGACCCGGAGGAATTGGTCCAGCAGCTTAGCGAAATAAAAAAACAGATCATTGATGTCACAGGCGTTCATGGTGAGATACCACATCAGGAATTGATAAGATTTAAGTTGGCGGCACTGTATATTCAGGAGAATATTCTCACAAGAATGTTGTACGGAATGCCAAGTGATCAGAAAGAATTCAGTAAGCTTCATGCTCTCCGAGACTTATTACCACCACCAGATGGCAGTGCTCACCTAAAGGTGCTGAATTTATGGTGGCTTCCCAGTAACGACAAATACTTTCCTGAAATTGACTCTTTAATGAAGTTTTATTCCGCTTGTGAGCAAATGAAGACAGCTGGTGAGCATTTGGAAAAATCTATTGAGTTTTCTGATAAAAGCAAGTTGTTTTTGCAAGGTTTTGACGAGTTGAAAAAAGTACTTATCTCATCAGCAGGAAACAGCGATAGCAGCAGTTCAAGTTCTTTTAGTTTGACGAAGCTCGATAAAATAGTGATTATTTTTCACTATCTTTATCAGGAATATTATGATGAAAATTGTATTGAAGTAGTTAATATTGCCAATGTTGAATTTCTTGATAATTACTTTAACGCACTTTTATTAGACACAGAGTTAGCCGTTTATGAGAAAGAGATTGCCTATTTTGCTTTTCTTCAAGCATTGGCGCATTTTTACAACAAGGTAGCTGTGGAATATTCAGTATTATCCCATGGCTACTCTCCTGGAAAAAATACTGCTTCAAAGTTAGCCATCCCCGGACAGGTAATAACATACAATATTATTCTTCATAAAATGACGATTGCCAGTATTGAAAGAGGCATCTGTCGTGTTGCTGACTATTGGATTTTAAACCTTCTCACTGCAGGATTTTTGATAACTTATCGCTGGAAAACTACTGAAAAGGCCCAATTAGCCGCATTAAGCTCGGCGTTGGAGAGATGCCCTAAACAGGAATCAGAGATTGCACTTGCAAAATGTACCTGCTTTTCAATCGCAGAAGTCCTGGAGGATGTTGAAGTGTTTAGAAGTGTTGCTGAAAATTCTGAAAAATACAATACTCTTGCGCTGTTAACCATGCTCTGGAATGATCTTGGGTTTTCCCGTTGGCCTTACTCTACTACTTTGAATCCGGAAAAAGCGCTTGAATATCTGGAATTCATTCAAATTGAAATAAATGACCATAAAAATCAATACGCTGAAATACTCAAGAGAGCCATGGATAGTGCTTATGAATTAGTTCTATCGATGCGTGGATCGACACGAAAGGTACAACTACGTTCTGAAAGAATCGCCCTGTATTATTATATGTTGGGTAATCCTTCCAAGGCATCAGCACTTCTTGAATTTTCCAGGCGTAAAAGTAAAACACTTTATTTCGGGCTTTCCATGGCATCAAAGGGTAAATACCAATTAGCCATTCAGTTTCTTGAAAAGGACAACGTTAAAGATGTTTGTGTTAAAGCATTGTTAGGTATTCTTTACGAAAAGCTTGCCAGATCTCAGGGCGGGTCAGGTGAGCAATACACGGAACTGCTCGGTAAAGCAGAACTTAACTATCGGGCAGTGATTAGCTCACGGCCTGAAATGAATAAATATATTGCCATGTTGCTTGAAAAACGAGGAGATCTGCCAGGCTCGCTAAAGCAGTGGAAAGCTTACCGATGTTTTTTACATGCGCAGGAAAAGAAAAGTAATGTAAGGTCGGTCAGGTTTAAATTGCCCATGGAGATTAAACTGGTTGGTGAAAAAATTCTGGAATTGGAGAACCAGTTAGAGGAAATGAAATCTGAAAAAAATGCCCTGTCATTGTTGGGAGCTAATAAATTTTACCGTAAAGATGCTGTGGAAAAGACGCCAGAAAGAGGACTTGCCAGGAAAAGTAAAGGTAAGAAAAAGAGTCAGCCTGCTGTAGGCAGGAGGCAAGCTTGCCAGGAAACTTGCAAGGAAAAAAAATCACCCGACGTTCAGGCTGAAAAGCGTTTGTCTATTCAAGTGCCAGATCTTGAGTCAGAGCTAAATGTTAACAGTGGATCAGAGCTTGAGGGGCAAACCGATCATCATCAACAACAGAGCCTGACCGATAACCAATGGCAACTCGTCACTGGAAAGTCTGAACCGGTTCGGTTTACTGTGATTCAGGGCGTTAAAATTCCTGTTGGCTTGTCAATAAAAGAAGTTGAGCGTCACTGGATGTATACCCGCGCTTTCAGAAATGATTTAACCAATCGGCTTCTCCTCCTTGACATAGGCCGGGAAGATTATGATGGGGTTTTGGCAATCATTGATCACTATGTGGCAAAGATTGAAAACCCGGTGGCACAGTTACATTTTATCCAAAATAGAGAGTGGCTTTTGAGATGTAAGAGTTTTGATAACCATGCACTTTATGCTCAATGTCGTCGTTCTGGCCAATCGATCCAGGCATTAAAAGCAGAGTTACGGTTATCTATTTTGAACTGTGTGCGTGAACAGGTGGAGTCTGTTTTTCAGCAATCCTTTCAGTGCTTGCCTTCATCGCTTTGGTTCAGTAACCCCGGTTTGCTGAAAAAGGACATTAAATGTCTGCTAGATCACGTTCATCCTGAATTTTGTGTACAGCTTGGTGCTCAATTTTCAACAGCGGCTCATGTAATGACAGATATTCATTGGGATTTTACCTGCCAGAGGGTAAAAGACCAGACGTGCCGATCACTGTATGGCCACTCCCCCGATGACTATTCTCATTTGGCTGAAAAGTTCTATGACTTTCGTAATTTTATCGATCCACAACATGTCTCGGATATTATTTAGCGGGCTTTCCCGAGACCCTGATACGGTAAGTCTATTCTCGGACAGCCTCCCAGGTTTTGTGAATGGATACCTGCTCGATAGCGACGCCGTTTTCCCGACAGAACTGTGATAGTTCTTCCTGAGGATTGCGGTCGTACTGGATGTCATACACGATGCGCTGGATACCGGCCGCTAACAGGTTCTTGGTGCACTGATCACAGGGGCTGTGGGTCACATAAGCGGTAGCACCTTCAATGGGGGTGCCCAACCGTGCTGCCCAGATGACCGCATTGAGTTCAGCATGAATTTCATGCCTGAGCGACCAGGAGTGGTGTTCTTCGTAGTCGGCCTCATTACAGTTGATATAGCCTGAAGGCGTGCCATTAACCCCTGTGGAAAGCACCCGTCCATCCTTGACCAGCAGACAGCCTACCTGGAGGCGCACACACTTTGATAATTTGGCCAGGGAGTGGGCCATCTCCATATATACGGTATCGCTCATAGATAACAGGTACCTGAAACAGTCTGAGAAAACGGGTATGGGGACTCATACCCGTTTTGATAGTAACAGATTCAGGCAGCCTGTGGAGTGGCTTCTGATACATCGCTGGTTTTCATCAGACAGAAACCGGAGATGGCACCAGCGATTAAGGTAATAGTTGAAAGTGACAGGGTGCCCGCTTCTGGCAGGAAGCCGATCAACGCACTGATCAGTGTTGCCAGCAGCATCTCAATAAAGAAAATCAGGCCCGCAGCGGTACCCATATTCTCTTTCATATGTTCAGTGGCTCTGGCCTGACAGAGTGGCATAAACAGACCGAGGCCCAGTTCATAAATAGCGATACCCGCAACATAGCCGGTGATCGATTGACCGTCCGTCAGCAGACCACTCACCAGGGAAACCATGGCACCGATCAGCAGCAGGCTACCAGCGACCAGTGTGCTCTGGCTTCGGCTCATGCTGGCGGTCAGTTGAGGGCCCATGGATGCACTGAGCAGGTAGCTGGCAATAGCCACAGCAAACAGATAACCATAGGTTGCAGGAGAAATTCCTAACTGACCAATAACCACAAAGGAGCCTCCTGCGACAAATACAAAGGCTCCGGCAAATGCTGCACCGGCGCCGATAGTGAAGCGCAGGTAGCGGGAATCAGTCAGCACCGCTTTATAGCCTGCCAGCACAGAATTTTGTGATGTAGTTTCCGTGGTTGTTTCCTGCTTGTGCTCTGGCAAAAGCGTCAGTGCCAGTATCGCAAACAGGGCCAGGAGGATCAGAACAAAAGCGGGGTGCTTTTCAGGAGTCAGATGTCGCATGGTGGTCCGCTGATAAGTTGCAAAAGAGCCAGAGAATGCGACAGGTACGATTGATCAACAATCCGTGTTTATGCCAATTATCCGTATCTTTATGCTATATACATAGCAAATATTGATTTTATTATGTTTCCAAATGATCTGAATAACTGATGTTATAAGTTAATGTTATGACTGTATGTGTTACCATCGCACATCGATAGGCTGTCGGACTTCTTCGGGCTCGACAGGCTCCTGGATCACTCATGGAGCGGTTAACTTGAGTTTTCTGAAATCAACTTTGCGTTTCTTCCACCATCAGTTTCTGAAACTGAGCTGGCTGGCTTTGCTGATGGTGTTGCTGGGCCACTTTATTTTATCCTGGGCGCTGATGTGGCTGGCCGGTGAATCAGCGCTTCTGCCTTTTGATCAGTGGTTCTATTTTTATGTCACAACATCGACCACCGTCGGTTATGGCGATCTGAGTCCGGGCAGTGCGCCTGGTCGGATTCTGGCCGCGTTGTTTATTCTCCCCGGTGGCGTTGTGCTTCTCGCAGGGACGCTGGGGAAGCTGTCATCATTTTTTCTTCGGGTATGGAGTAGAGGAATGCAGGGCAAAGGCGATTACTCAGGTTTGGAAAATCATATCGTAATATGTGGCTGGAATCGGAATCACACCCCGAAAATGTTGCAGCTGATTTTTGGCGACAAACGTCGTGAGAACCGTAAGGTATTACTCTGCACCAGCCAGGAAATGGAGAATCCTTTTCCTGAACAGATTTTGTTTGTTCGAGGGGAAAGCCTGACGGATCAAACGTTTATTCAGCGAACCGGTATTGGCAATGCGGCCAGAGTGATCGTGTTCCGTGACTCCGATGATCAGACCCTGGCCACCTGCCTGAGTATTGCCGCGACAAAAACGAAGGCCCATATTGTTGCCTGGTTTGAAAGTCTGCAGATGGTAGACCTGCTTCAGTCCCACTGCCCGCAAATAGAGTGTCACAGTAATCTTTCCATGGAACTTCTGGTCCGCTCTGCCCAGGATCCGGGATCCTCTCGTGTGCAACAGCAACTGTTATCAACGTTGACTGGGCCAACACAGTACAGTGTTTGTGTGCCTGAAGATTTTGCGGGTACTACCTTTGGTCGACTGCTGGCGTTTTTTAAAATTCATCACGAAGCCATAGCCCTCGGAGTGGCCGGGTCTGCCACCGGGGATAACCTGAGGTTAAATCCCCCCGGCAATGACCGTGTGGAGGCCGGGCAGGTTGTTTATTACCTGTCAGCCCAGCGAATTCACGGGAATGAAATTCAGTGGGAACAGCTTTAGATCCAGCCCCTTGGGAATCAATCTTAGGGTAGACATTAAGCGCCTACTCCCTGCTTCGGGAAGTTAAAGATGGAACCACGAAGGACACAAAGAGCACGAAGGGAAAGAAAAATCTCTTCTTTGTGCTCTTTGTGTCTTTCGTAGTTCCATCGGAAATCCATTGAAAATGGAGGGCGCAGCTTAATATCCACCCTAAGAAGCATCAATACCACAACACAACCTTTTTCGTTGATTCTCTTTCTATGCCGACCCTTTGAACCGATAAAAACGAAATCTGCCCTTAAACTACTGCAGGTTTTACAATGGTTCTTAATTGACACTTTGGTTTTAAATTATGGAGTATTTATCCGTTTGATTTATTTTTTTAAGAGCATTAATCGATGAATAATGATGTTTTTAAGTTGTTGCTTTATTTAAAACAGAAATAATATTGAACTTTTAATCTTTTAATCAGTCTCAATTACTAGTTAATTAATGTGTGATGATTTCCCAATTGGGCCAAATCACATTTTTTGTTTTAAAACAGTAATTTTTCCACTAATAACAATAAGGAGACCTGCCAATGATGCCAGACAATGGACATTGTAACCCGGCCAACGCAATGCCGAGTCACCCCAGTTATCACCCAAAAGTTGATCCATTATCGCAAGGCGTCCATTCTGCGGCCTTTACGCCGCAACAAACGCCTTATGGACCAATGGCTTATCCGGCAGGTCATAGTGTTAAGCCTGTCCCACCTGTGTCAAATCTGGGCGAACAACAATTTGACCCTGATAATCCCTCTAAAATACCTGATGATCAGGTAATTGTTGGACGACAGCCCCGAACACTATCTTCGCTTGAATGGCTGGGTGAACAGATCAAACATGGGTTTGCCAGTGCGGTCAGAACGTTCAAGATGATGGGGATTATCTTCAGCATCTGGCGGCATGGTAGCAGTATTGAGAGCCTCCAAAACGCCGCAGAAAGAGCTCAGGGGGGAATTCTGGTAAAGGCAATTCAGTTTGTATGCAGTTCTCCCTCAATTGCCGAAGATGTGTTTCGTGATGACCATGAGAAATTTACTAAAGCTTTATCTCATGTCACCACCAGCAATAAGCCAATGACCAAGGCTGAGCTTATTCACTGTCTTGATGAAGCGGGTATTGATTACGACCCGGAACGATTGGATGAAAGGGTTAATCTCGGCACCGGTTCAATTGGTGAAGTCAATGAGATTATCCTGAACGGAGGAGGGCGTCTGATTGTCAAGACCGTATCCCCTGCCAGTGAAACCCGGGTTTATTCAGATTTACGGGTTCTCAGGTTCATGCTGGGGCTGGTTACCTTCTTTTCACCCAGTTCAATTGATAAAGGGACCAAACATGCCATTTTCTCATTCTTTGACAGTGTCAAGGAAGAATTGAATCTGATCACTGAAGCCAACAGAACTCGGCAACAGGATTATGCTAACAAGGCCATCAAGCAACAGCATATTTATGATATTAAGCAAAGTGACTTGCCGGATTGTGCGTATGCACTGCCTTCCCGGCCAAATGGGTGGCCTATCCAGCATCCTGATACCGGTGAGGTTCTGCTCAGGCTTCCGGTTAATTTTAAAGTTCCGGCCGTTTACGGTGACACCGCATCTCCCCATGCGTTAGGCATGGAAAAAATTGATGGGGTTACGCTAAGCGAAAATGACCAGCCTAAACTTCGGGGGCTTGCGGCAAAGTTATTTAATACCGATCCTGCGAAAATAACGGATGATCACCTAGTCGCCTTCAGATTCAGTTTGAAAAACCTGGCATTCCATTATTGGTCTTACTGTTATGCCCAGACGGGATTTTTTAATGCGGACATGCATGATGGTAATGTGATGGTCGCCGTTGAGAATGGCAGACTGAATATTTACTTTATTGACTTGGGTAATGCGCAGAAAGTCTCGAGAAATGCGGTGAAAGCCACTTATACCATTCTTGGAGCGATGGAGAGACTCCGTCAAGAGTCTGGTGTAGCTACGAGAAGTCATTATGCGGATGAGGTGATTCAATGCCTGCAAACATTGGCTGACTATGAATCTGATAAAGCAAAGTGGGATAAGCTTAAGCAGGAGGTCTTGATGTTGATGCCCTATCGTGAGCGTGAGGAGGGCGATGATATTCAGAAAAAGGTTATTGAGCTGTTTAATAGAGCCTATAACTGTCATGTGAAGATTCCAAAAGAAACCGCAGCGTTGTTCAGGGCCAAGATATTAATTGACTCCCAGAATGATATGACCGATGAAGCAAGAAAGTCGCTGGACAAAATCGTGCCTTCACTGATCGAACTGCTGGGCAGTGATGACAGTTCAGGTTTGCCTTTGGGAAATGTCGCTGATCAAAATGCCTTGCTGATGCTGTTACAGCAGGATCCTGAATTACGTCAAGAGCTACTTGGATTATTGAGAACCATGCCAATATCTGAGGAGCAATTGCATTATGCAACGTCTCAATTACTCTCAAAAACAGATTTATCCCCTGATGAATTCAGACGTGAGGTTTATAAATTAATTCAGCAATGGCAGATGCCACCTGCTTATCCCGGACATCCGTACAGTTATTCTCGGCCCGGTAGTAGAGTTCCTCCACCGGTGCCATTTTAGAGTTAATTGGTAATAAACCCGAAGTTATCAGGCTTAACCGGTAACCGATAATACGGCAACCGGTATTAGCCTGAGTAACGTCCCGGCCTGACAAAATCAGTGAGAGAGTCATTGAGTCAGCAGCTTACCTCCCACGGTCCCCCTGAGCGGTCTTTATTGTCATTCTTTGAACTTTTTTTGGACTTAATGGTCAAAATCAATAAAAAACACAATACTTCAGGATTTAAGTATATGGATATATCTCAGTCTGGGGCTATCAATGGCCCCGCCATCGGAAATGAGCCCGACTCACTACAACAGGGCAGCGGTTGCTAAACAGGCTATCAGTGACAACGCGGCATAGGCTTTTTTGCCAGCTGATATCAAACATTATTACACGGGTTCAGAGCAACCTGTTTTACAGCGCAAGGTTTCTTGCCTTGCCCCCTTTAGCGGATACCGGACCTGGTCCAGTATCCGCTTCAGGTCATGATATTTACCTGACTCCACTGTCCGCAGCTGATCATCTTCGGGAAACGCTGCAGAACCTTATCAAAACATTGAATTATCAAAAAATAACCATCGAAAAGTCTGACGTTAAAAAACCGAAAAACCAGACTAAAGAAACGAAGGAAGAAGATAAAACCGATGAGGCACTCAATATTTTTATCGGCTTTATATTATACAAGGAGGGTCTCCAGGAAGACCGTGGTTTTTTTGCAAGAGAACAAAATCGATATTTGCCAGACCAAACAATCGCAGCTGGACGGGTTACTGAGATTTATGATGTTCTGAAGAAAATATTTCAAGAGCATTCAGAAGGAGTAAAATCTAACTCAATAATACTTTGTTGACGTGCGTTTTACGCACCGATGATGACCTGCGCGAAACATTTAACAAATCGATGATGGCAGAAATATTTGAACGACGCTTTATGCATGTTATTGACAGTCTGTTTGCCAAAAAGTCTGAATTCGTGGAGAGCAGCGTTTATCCATTGATGAGTCCATGCCTTAAATTTGGAGAAGAGTTCGAATATTATATTAACAGTTTATCGTACTCGAACAGTGACGCTAGACGCAAAGCTCTGCATCCTCTTGGAAATCTCCTTGAACAGCAGGGTTTTAAGTTCCTTGATGTGAATGAACCTGGCAGGATACGGCATACCCTGAACAGTGATTTTGAGATTACCTCGTTTCTGGATACACTTAATTGCATTGAGATAAACTGTAAGCCATACCATTTAGATGATAAACATGCCCATGACTGCTTTAAAAAGGTGATTAATGCGATTGATGTCCTGCGCAATAATGGGGTTATCATTTATAGCTCCGGGCACAAACATGTTGATGTGTTGAGTGCAACGGGCGGCGATCCCGCAATTATCATGGCAATCGAATGTGAATTACAACACAATCCCTATTTACTCAGATTTTTCGGTAATGAAAAACGGATTGTCACAGATAACGAGGCGCAATGGCATAAAACATTTGGTGATTTTGAGAAGCTGAAGGATACTGCGATAGTCAGGATGAATCAAATGATTGCCCATTACCAAAACCTGCGTAAAGCATCGCCCAATCGGGCGTTGATATAAGCAACAAGCCCGTAGAGGGCTTGCAGAACCGGAAGCCTTAAGTATTAACAGGAATTTAGCATTTCTGTAATATTATCTGCATGAAAACAAAA
>NZ_JAHHPM010000333.1 GCF_024606345.1 Endozoicomonas sp. YOMI1 | reverse complement strand
GGCAAAAGCCTGCGAAGTCAGAAAGAAGCCTCGCCTGATAAGGCGGGGAGTGTCAACATGGAATTCGCTTAAGATGCAATGAGTTTGGGAGCTGCCCTTTAACAGGTTCCCCGTTTTTGTTCTCCCTGAACTCGTCGAAGGGTGGTGCCACCGGACTTCGACAGGCTCAGTCCGAACGGAGACCAGACATACAGGGGAGTTATTCCCGGGCAACCCTTTATTAAAATGACTTCCCGCTTTCTGTGCAGGATTAAGTACTTTTTTATCTACCATTATGGAGCGTATCTTGGGCGAGGGACTTAAGCAAAGACTGATAGGTGCTGTGGTATTGCTGGCCTTATTGATCATTCTTGCGCCTGCCCTGTTTAGAGGAGGGGAGACTCATCCTCTGGTCACCTCCAGATCTTCCCCTACAGCTCCCAAGCTTGAATCCCCTCCAGTGCCTGCATTTGTTGACCAGCTGGATACCCCTCCGGATGTTGTTGAAGTGTTGCCTTCTTCTACTGAAACTGTTCTCGAGCCAGAAAGTGATCGTACTGCAAAGGCGACAGGTGTGGATGAAAAAGGGCACCTGAAAGCCTGGTCCCTCCAACTGGCAACCTTTGCTGATAAAAACAATGCCCGTAATCTGGAGAAACAGCTAAAAAGTAAGGGGTATAGTGCTTTTCAGAAGAAAATTTCTACAGAGAAAGGCAAGGTTTTTTATCGGGTCTACATAGGGCCGGAAGTCAGGCCGGATGAATTTCAGCAGCTAAAGGTTACCATCAAAAAAGAGATGGGGCTTGAAGGTATAATTGTACGTTTTGTTCCATAATAGGCTCTCAACTCAGGTTATTGGTGACGCTACAGACTTTCTGTTGAGACAAATTCAGGAAAACTATATGACAATAGATACAACGTTCTTCAGCCGCTGTATTAAGACGCTTGGTATGGCTTATGAAAAAGTTGTCCAGGCTGAAGATGGCAGTATCGATTATGAGATGTACCGATCTGCCTGTGTGAAAGAGTTTGAGATTATTTTGGAGCAGGCTGGCAAGCTACTGCGTAAATGTGTAAAGGGTTTTATGCATAGCCCCAAAGCGGTTGATCGAATGGTATTCAAAGAGGTCTTCCGGCAAGCTGCTCAGCATGACTTGCTGACACTGGAACAGGCAGAGCGCTGGTTGTCTTATCGCGATAATCGCAACAATACCGCCCATGACTATGGGAAAAAATTTGCTGAATACACCTTGAGATTATTGCCGGACTTTATGGCGGATGCACAGGCCCTGGAAAAATCCGTAAAACAGCATTTAGAGCAAGTGGACAATGATTGACCTCAGGGATAAGGATCGCAAGGCAATCTGTGCTATTGCCGAACAGATATTTGCCCCGGGCACTGAAATCTGGGCTTATGGTAGCCGGGTTAAAGGAACTAATCATGACACCAGTGACCTGGATCTCGTTGTGCACTTTCCCCCGGATCAGGACAGGATGACAGACTATGGGCAGTTAAGCCTGTTTCTTGAAACCCTGCGAGACTCCAATATACCCATTATTGTGCAGGCATTTGCCTGGCACAGTATTCCGGATAGTTTTCGTGAAGAGATAGATAAAAACCACCAGGTGCTCTGGCGCTGCCAATGAAGCCATAATTACCAAAACCTGCGTAAAGCATCGCCCAAACGAGCGGTGATATAAGCAACAAGCCCGCAGAGGGCTTGCAGAACCGGAAGCATTAAGTATTAACAGGAATTTAGCATTTCTGTAATATTATCTGCATGAAAACAAAA
>NZ_JAHHPM010000040.1 GCF_024606345.1 Endozoicomonas sp. YOMI1 | reverse complement strand
CCAGAACAACCCGGCTGACTGTCGTGCTGATGGGCGTGCCATCCAGCCGGGGTGGGTTCTCCAACAGCTCATTCAGTGAGGCCAGCTGCCTGGGTCTGAGGTTGTCACAATCGAAAATCAGAGTGACGGGCAAAGACTGATAAATAAGCCCGGGACGCTCGGTTTTTTTTCCGGGAGCGGAAAAATAGTGCAGCCTTCTTAACGGGTGATGATCCAGGTCGTCCGGATGCCGGATAACAAAAAGAAACCCGGAACCTGTCTTTTGCCGATAGAAACGGATCAACTCAGCCTTCTCATGCCTGGATGCAAAAAAATGAAACGCATCTCCTACCTGTGGTGCCGATTCCGATTGCTTCAGGTGGCTGATGCAATCTGTGATGGGAGTGACGTTACGGAGTGGGTTTGCAGGTGTGCTATCCGCTGATGACTGTTGGACAGAATGATCATTGGGTTGCGAACAGTAATTGTGTACATAACCAGCAGAGCCGGGCTGAATAGTAAGCATCTAAATAGACTCTTTTATTAAGTAATTCTGGAACTTAACTGATTCGATGGTAAAAACCGGGAAAAGTTCCTCCCTGTATTGCTGTATTCATAAGAAAATCAAACTGAAAATTCAGGGTAAATACATTCATTTAATGGAATCTTTTCAGAAATAAACGGTCAAAAGATAGTTGCAAATTATAATATCAATGTGGGCTCTGGCAGGATTCAGGAGGTTTATATGAACGTTGGTGGGAATTCCGAGAAAGAACATTTTTTCACGGCGGTTTGGAATGCAGCAGGTGAAGTTATCCATTCTGATCCGTGTCAGGATTGCTTTAACGGTCCACGATCTGTGAAAGCGTGCCTGGCGAGGGTATGCTGCCCAAGACCGTCGGAAAATTACCCATTAAACATGGCACAGCCGCTACTGATCGTTACTGGGCAAGGCCATGTGACAGAGCAACCACGCCCATACCTTAAGCAAGTGATTATTATAGAGACTGAGCCCTATCTTGCCGCATCATCAAATCAACCAGAAGTGGATTCGGGGCCACATTCTATTTTGGCATTACCTGCCCCTTATGAGTCTTTTGATCCACAGTCTGACTTATCGTCTGTGTCACTGCCGCCTTTGCAGCCATTTTCGTCCCTACTACGTTATTTCAAGTTGCCGTGTAGGGAATCTATTCTCGAGTGACAAAAGTGAAATCCCCCCGATGGTAACCCTTGTCGTATCAACCAATTGATTGTTGAATATAGCTCACCGCAACAGGCCCGATATTCTCAATTGCTGCCTCAATGATTTCGGGTTTGCTTTGTAAAGAACCACCGACGTACCGCAGGGCATTACCATCGTTCTGCAAGGCCACGTTGACCAGCTCTGGATCATTGCGGCAATGGTCACTGGCAAACCGAAGCGCCAGCGGATTTTGTTGCAGGGCAAGTTTGACCACTTCCGGGCAATCCTTTAGCGCGTCACTGGCAAACTCCATCGCCATGCCGTCATTATGCACCGCCAGTTTGACCAGCGCTTTATTGGCCCGCAGTTCCGGGCTGGCATACTCAAGTGCCATACCATTTTGTTGAACTGCCAGCCGGACAGTAGGCTCATGGCTACGTAGCCTGCTACTGGCATACTCGAGAATGTTACCGTCACCTTGCACCGCCAGTCGCACCAACTCTTCATCATCTCTCAATTTCTGATTGGCGAGTGTTATAAATTGAAACGGGTCTTTTGATACGACAATGGCCAATAATTCCTTATCTCCACACTGCCCCTTATCAAGATAGGGATGATGATGACTGACAGCCAGTCGAACGTAGTACGGATGATGTTTGAATTGTTCATCGACATACTTTAGCGCCCTGGCGGTATTTTTCAGCGCTGCTGTAAAGATTGTCGAATCAGCCCTTAACCGTTCACTGGCGTATTGTAGAGCAATCCCATTATTTTTCACGGCTGCCAAGACGATGTCTTCATCATCCTTAAGCCTTTCACTGGCAAATTTCAGAACTCCCCCATTGTTCTCGACAGCTTTTTTGACCAGTTCTTTATCCGCTTGAAATTCAGGTCCGGCATATTTTAATGAAAAGGGTTCAGAGCCAACTGCCGTGCATACTACCTGGCGATCATTATTCAACTCCGGGAAATATTTCAGGCCGTGGAATATTCCGGGTTTTGCCAACACCTTTAAGGCCAGCTTCCGATAAAGATGATGGTCGCTAAGCAGGTTTTTCCTGAAATTGTGGTGATATAAGCGATAGGAATCATCGTTATTATTGCGCTCCATGGCCAACAGAAGAAGCTCTTTATAGAATTCAGGATTTTGTTCCAGATACTCAGTTGCCGCATTACAGGAAAGAGCCAGTGACGTGTTTTCAACTGCTGTGGTTAACAAGCGCCGGATAAGCACAGGATTTGATGATAGCTCTGGCCCTGTATGGGCAATTATTGTTCCCGGGTCTTCTGTATTTGCCAGGGCATAAGACATAATTTCAATATCGTTTTTAAAGGATTCCGGCGCATCGGCAATAGCTTCAAGGTGACTTTTGATGGCGGCAAAAACAATTGCCCGCTGATTGCGCAGTTCAGGAGCAAGGTATTTGAGGATATGGCCATTTTGCGACACCAGACGCATGGCCGTTGTCTCGTCAGTTAACCAGTTAACGTATTTGTTCACCAGAGGACTGGCCTTGGCTGGATCAGAAAGTATCCAATGCCAGAGTAATGTCTGCCTGTACTTTTCGGATTGATCGTTCAACACTGCTTCAATTCTGTCGATGGCAGCTTGAGAAAATACCAGCGCTGCTGCAACCAGGTGACGGATCGCCCTATCCCGGGTGCAGTGGTTGATCAGTGATGTTTCGCGGGAGTAAGCGGAGCACCAGTAGATATGCTCCAGGGCTAATCGATTGGTTGTAGAGAAAGCGGGATTATTCAGCCTTTCCCTGATTGCCGCCATACTCCAGTTTGTTTGACTTTCGTCCAGATGTAATGACTCCAAAAAAAAGTCCATATCGCCCAAGGTTTGCAATACACTCAGAATGTCCACAAACATCCGCTGCAGATCTTTTTTGCCAGGCAGGTGGGTGAGTTCAAAGAGGGTCTGGCCTGTCTGTTCATTGAAATGAATTTCCGGGGAACCGCTATTTTTCCAATAGTGGGTCAGTGTTTGCGCCAAAAACCACAGTCGCTTGAACTTTCCGCTTCGGCTTATTTTCGATGAATGGAGTGCCTCAGAATAACACATCCGAAAGGTCCGTTGTTTGCCACCGTCGGCTTGTTCCAACAGGTCGATGGTACACGCATGATGCTCAAGCTGAATCGACAACCGGGTGTAATCTGACATATTGAGAACGGTCACACTTCTGGCATTTAATTGCCTGAGTGCGTCACGGCATGTGTTATCGAATAATGGCTGTTCCTGAGACGTTGAAAAGTCAACAATATGGATATATTCATGAAAAGGCCCCCTTATTCTGCTCACTTCACCCTGTCCTGAAGCGGTGGCCACGGGCCAGAGCCTGGTAAGAAAACATTTATGCAACCATAGAATCAGTTCATGGACGCTCTCGATTTTGTGCACCTGGTTGACCGATTCAAGCCGTTGCAGGTGGTCTTTTAATAACTGGCAATGGGCCAGCCATTGTTGAAAATCCGAACCCGAAGCAGGTAACTCCCCATCGGACAAGAACGGCCTTGTGACGTGGGCAAGGGCTTGTTCAACATTTTTGCTCACCAGCGCCAGTTGCCTGCGAAGTTGTATTAACTCCCCATGGTATTGCTGCTTAAGGTTATGATCAGCGTTTGCGCCCAGCATTAAAAACCGTTCGTAGCCAGAGAGAAAAGCCTCGGTCTCTTGCATAAAGTTGCGGATCTCCTGATCACATCCCTGCAAAATCTCTTGTCGCCGGGGTTGCATGCTCAGTTGCACAGCGCCGGTTCCGGACAAACACAAATGGATCAGTCGCTCCGTCCCGAGAAAATTCAGAAGTCTGGCATTTTGCTCACTCAGCCACGAGAACAGACGTGCTACCGACGGTTCTTTTTCCGGCACCGCAGGCTGCCATGCCTGCAGGGAAGCCAGCGCGGTTTGATAATCGGGACTGGCAGATTCGCCATTGAGGCTCAACAACTCCTGTTCCCGATCACCCGGCAATAAAAACCCACCGGACTCCTTCTGAAACTTCCCACACACCAGCGTTACCCATTCCGGTGCACCATTATCGGGCCACCATTGGGGCTGATTTATCCCTACACAGGGTATGCCTTCCTGCCTCAGGCCGATGGATATATGGTCGTTATTGGCCCATTTTCTGAAGACCACACCCTTTATCTTTGCCAGAACCTCAGGAGCCAGCAGCCAGTCACCGCCATGAGCACAAAAAAGGACGACGTTTTCCGGCAGATTGCTGCCGTTGACCGGACCGTTGATGGCCACCGCCAACCCTGAGCCACAACCGTCGCTGACCGGGGCGCCCTGATCCAGATACCGGGCGGGAGATGCCATGGAAAAATGGCTGCCGCCGGGCAGGCAGGTAATCGGGCGTCCCTGCAAAAACCAGACCTGGCCATCCTGTTCAATGGCAAATTCAAAATCCACAGGGCACAGCAAAGCGTTTTCCAGCTTTCTGCCCCCCTGAACCAGACGGTTCAGTTGATCTTTGCCAATAAAGTCAGGCGTTGCACTGTCAGGTTCACATTTGATCAACTCTTCATCATAGCCACCCTGGTCATTGCGGCTCAGAATGAATCCACGCTCAGGATTGCCGGGGTTAAAGGTGGACTCCCACTGCTCACCGTTGCGCTTAATCTCATAGCTATGGGGGGTGATACCGTATTGACCGGACACCACCGCCTTGGGTTGCCCCGGCCCACATTCGATCACTAACGTGCCGTCGTCAATGCCACGATAACTCATGGCGACCCCGCCAACGCGGCATTGAATACACTGTTGCAGGATAATTGATATTCCATGCGTGGCTGTTGGGGAAAAAACAGCAGGACAGTAAGCAGAAGCGAGGACTTCAAGACAGGTTGCCAGGATATCCTCCTGGCCATGCACCAGGGATCGGTATTTGCCGGCCTGGGCGTTACCAAAAGCGTCCTCAGCCACGCCGGAGCTGCGCATGATAATCGGACTGTCAGGCTGAGGCAGGCGGGTACGCAAACGCTCATGAATATCACGTATTTTGCTGGCAATGGGTAGTGTGCGTATTTGCTGATAACAATCCGGCCCGGCGATAAACGATGAGAGTGCATTGAGCCAGCGCTTCTGCTTCTCAGAGGGATTGTCCGATGGGTTGCCAGTTGGCTCCATTTGGGCAATCCACTGTCTTATATCCGCCAGACTGGCCGTTGTCTGCGTAAACTCATGACCACCCAGCGTGGCCAGTAATGGGCTGACGTCAAGCTGAAGATGCTCGAGAGCCTGCACGGTACTCGTATCAATGCAGCTAAATGGCGGGACAGCTAATCCTGCGTTCTGCATCAGGGTCAGGAACATTCCTTTTCCACCCAACCGTTCCCGGTTTGGTATAGTCGGGGAATGAACGGTCAGCTGCGGTTCGCTGCAGCCCCTGATTTTTAATGGCGGTATAAACGTTTCAGTGATTTTGTGGTCGGCACTGCCAGGAGGAGTAAACGTCGTATCACTCCCGATAGCTTCGCACTTTCTTTTGCAAGAGAAAGCGAGAGTATTTAAAGCGCCTGATGCCGGCATTTCATGATTGGCGATGCCAGAGGCACTGGCATCAGGCAAATCTTTGGAACAAGATCCTGTGTTATGTTGGCTATTAAAATCTGAGGGCACATTAAACATGATTGCAACATCCTGAGCCTGTCGAAGGGCATCAACTCCAAAGCATGATAGATCGTGCCAGTCACCCTTCGACTCCGCTAAGGATGAACGGAGTGAATACTAAATGCCGGAATTATTCAAGGACAATTACTGGCAGGTTGATTCGATTGGAGATATCTTTAAGGCGAAAAGGCTACTCCCCCCCCCAGCCGTGAATATGGCAGCAGCACCCAAAAGAGCCGTATTGCCATAATAAAGTACTGTCTGGTTTTCGCCGCTCCTAAAAACTTGCTCAAACCTGCTCAAAGTTATCTAAACCTGAGCATTTT
>NZ_JAHHPM010000332.1 GCF_024606345.1 Endozoicomonas sp. YOMI1 | reverse complement strand
AGAATATTTCAGAGAATATTTCAGAGAATATTTCAGAGAATATTTCAGAGAATATAGAAGACACAGTGTTACCAGATGATATGGAATATATCTCTGATACCAATGTCGCCATGCTGATAAGAACGCCAAAAGGTGGCCGCTTACTCATATACACTATGTTGTTGGCGCTGTTTTCCGCTATTGTCTGGGCCAGTGTTGCCCGGCTGGATGAAATTACCAGAGGACTGGGGATCGTCATTCCATCCTCCCGGTTGCAGGTGGTGCAAAATCTGGAAGGTGGGATTCTGGAGCAGATTTTTGTTAAAGAAGGTCAACAGGTGGATTCCGGGCAACCGTTGATGCAGCTGGATGATACTCGTTTCTCTTCCAGCTTTCGGGAAAGTGCCATTGAGTATTACAGTGAGCTTGCCAAAGCGGCCAGGCTAAAAGCCGAGTTGTCTGGTGAAGCATTGAGCTTCCCGGCTGAGCTGGACGACTACCCGGCTTATGTTAAACGAGAGCGGGAAATTTTTCATCAGCGTGCTGACCGCTTCATCGCAGAACTCAATGTCGCCAGAGAGCAGGCTATTCAGGCTGAGCATGAATTAGCAACTACAGAAGATCAGCTGATATTTTTGACCACCAGCTTTGAACTGGGACAGGATGAACTTGAATTGACCGTTCCTCTGGCAGAGCAGGGTGTTGTCTCCAGGGTTGAATTGATTCAGTTAAGACAACGGGTGAATGACCTGGAGTCACAAAAGCGAAGAACTGAGCTGAGTATTCCAAAATTACAAGCTGCCTATCACGAGGCGCTGTCACGTAAAGAAGAGGTTGTTCAGGAATATCGTGCTGATATTGTTCAGGAACTCAAGGAAACTGAAGTTCATCTGGATCAGTTAGGTGAGTCTAATCATGTGCTTGAAGACCAGGTAGACCGAACTCTGATTAAATCACCCATGGATGGCATTGTTAAGAAAATCCATGTCACTACGCTGGGTGGGGTCGTTCAGCCCGGTATGAGTCTGCTGGAGATTGTACCACTGGAAGATAACCTCATAATTGAAGCGCAAATTCAGCCAAAAGACATTGGCTTTCTGCGCCAGGGGATGAAAGCTGTGGTCAAGCTGACTGCCTATGACTTTGCGATTTATGGTGGACTCGAAGGCGAGGTTGAGCACATCAGTGCTGATACCATTAAGGATGAGAAAGGCGAGAGCTTTTATATTGTCCGAATCAGGACCAAAAATAACTTTGTCGGCTCAGAAGACAAACCGCTTGTGATTATTCCCGGTATGAGAACCAATGTGGATATTATCACTGGGGATAAGACGCTGATGGCCTATCTCCTTAAGCCTATTCTCAGGGCCAGGCAGAATGCTTTGACAGAAAGATAAACAGGGGGGGTTTACCGGTGATTTTACCTCCAATAAAAATCTTGTTATCGGTGCCAGAAATGAGCTGAGAAATCAGGCTGATAAGCTGGGCGCTAATGTTATCTACATTCAGGACATGAAAAACACCAATGCCCATGACTCATTATATCAATTCCGGATTCTAAATATGATAGCGAGCAAGTCATTTTGGACCGCTGGGCAAGGTGTAATGACGAGTGTGTGCCGTAGCACAAGCTGAGGAAGTGAAGGATTCCACTTTCAA
>NZ_JAHHPM010000331.1 GCF_024606345.1 Endozoicomonas sp. YOMI1 | reverse complement strand
CATAGTAACTGCCCACTTAGCCAGAAATATACGATTCCATTTGGCCAACTACTTACAGTGGACAACGACCAATACCTTCTTACCCTTCGATTGGTATGACTACTCAGCCAGTTTGAAAACGGATAGGAGGGAAGAAATAGAGGTTGATTCAAGCTCATTATTTTTTATTCGACTCTCTTATGCAGGCGGCAGCTTGCTCACCAGCGATTTTTGCTTTCTTTATTACCGGTATTCTTGAAAACTGTATTGTAAGCTTCCATGTAAGTCTCCCACTTGTCGGACTGTGCGTAAGTCGTCCCTTTCTCTGACGTTTCCCTGGCTGGTTTGGAAGCCTTCCCTTTCTTAGACATACGGTAAGCCCTCTGGTAAGCCTTCCGTTTCTCGGACTGTGCGTAAGCCTTCCGGTAAGCCTTCCGTTTCTCGGACTGTTGGTAAGCCTTCGAGTAAGCCTTCCCTCTCTCGGACTGCAACCAGGCTCGTCTGGAAGCCTTCCCTTTCTCGGACTGCGCCCAGGCTCGTCTGGAAACCTTCCCTTTCTCGGACTGTGCGTAAGCCCTCCAGTAAGCCTTCCGTTTCTCGGACTGTTGGTAAGCCTTATCATGAGCAATGGTCAGAGATTCACCAGATCCTGAAGCAGAAGCTTGAAAATCCAACTCATTCCCTGCAGGAAATGTATTTAGCTGCTGCTGTTCACTATTATTTATTTGAGAGTTAATAATAGATATTGGTACCGTTGGCGTAGAGAATGGATAAACAAGATTTTGATTATTGGGTAATGGATTGGAACTTTCACCAGGATTGTGACGAATATCAACAACTGATGAGCTTTGTGAGGTTGATCTCCCTGAACCTGAAAAACTGTTTCCAGCAGTATTCTTTAACGTTAAGGTAAGTGGAGGATGATTAACATTTAAAAAGTATGTGTGAGAATTCGCTTCACCGGCCATACTCCAAACCCGATCAATTCTTAATTCTGATTGACTGGTAAGAATTCTGGTGTTTTTGTCTACCTCCCGGTATGCCTTGGGTTTATATGATAAGTCTGACGGCTCGCTTTGTTCAGATTCTTGAGAATAAATAACCCTGACTGGCATTGTTTTAAAACGGGAGTCGCTTAATGGGTTAAGGTAGCTTTCACCATATGGAATCAATGGGTTTACATAATGACTTGGTGCAGTTTGATCAACTCGCAGCCCAAATACCAAACCACTTTGCTGTGGCCAGTCTTTAAAAGCCAAGCCACTGCTCGACATAACAGACTCATAGGCTTTCTGAAATACCGAATACAATGAAGGTGAGTTAAAATATGGATCAGCCATTGAATTGTTGAGTTATTGAATTAATGATAATGATTAGGACTGTTCTTTCTTATAAAAGTTCCTCCCCATCAGATCCTATTCAATATTTATTTCAACCAAGCATAACTAAGTAGTTGGCCAAATGAAATTATATTTTCTGGCTAAGTGGGCAGTTACCATGCAAGGCACAACGAAGGGAGCATAGCCGTAGCTATGTGACCGGAGTTGTAACGCCGCAGAGTGACTGATCACTTAGTCAGAAAATATGATTTCAT
>NZ_JAHHPM010000039.1 GCF_024606345.1 Endozoicomonas sp. YOMI1 | reverse complement strand
ATGCTCAGGTTTAGATAACTTTGAGTAGGTTTGAGCAAGTTTTTAGGAGCGGCGATTAGCCCTGTCCTCCTTCAGAATCGTGTACGAGCCCAGGAGGCTCCTGCACTCTTATATCCCTGTATCAGGCGATTGATAAATCGGGGTGATTCAGGCTTCTTTCAGCCTGACGGGTTTGCCCGATTCGCCGGGCAAACAAAAAGCGGGCGTAAGCCTACTTTTTTATTGAAGGTTGTCCTGAATCACCTTGAGCAGTCTCTGACTGACATCTGCCGACGCTGAGGTATTAACATCCTTTTCTACAGAAAGCTGAACCGCGTCAGAGTAATTACTCACCCTGACCGTCAGCGTTTTCTTCTCGTCAGAAACATCGGTTTCCTGATCATCACTGAACCACCCTGACCAGAAGCTCTTTTTCTGCTGCTCCTGTTCCAGTTGCGGAACACTGTCAGCAAGATAAAAGAGACCGGCTGAACGGTTACGATCCACAACCTTTAGCCCAGCGTTATCCATCGCATTGGCAACGGCATCCCATACACGGGCATAAGACAGGCCACGAACCGTCAGCACCGGGTTACCATTACCATCCCGGCCCGGTTCCACAACTGAAGCAATATCAAGCCCCTGAGCCTGTAGAGAAACCGATGATTTGGTGTCATCCCGCGCCAGGTAAACCAGCAGCTCTGCAAGCACATCATTAACCTTCCGCTTACTTCGCTCTCCCAGGTTATCCCAGTTCTCAGGAATCGAAGAGGGTTTTCCTTTTTTCGCCAATGGTCGTCCCTGATGATAAACATAAACCTCAGTGGTTCCGCCTTTCTGGCCATTGCCAACCACAAAGCGAAAGCGGTCTTCCATCGGATCAAGATCATTGGCACCAAATAGCTTACCCAATGTCCGGTACATCACACCGTGATCCTTATCATTGCCAGAAGCATTCCATTGGGTTTCAACAATGCCTTTGGCAAACTCTGTGGTAGCGATACCAACACTCAGATCTTCAAAATAGCCCAGCACACCAGGCCACACCTCACTGGGTTCACGATCAACGGACAACCATTCCTGACTGCCACTACGCTCAATACTGTAATGATCACCTTCTTTCATCATCAATCGCTGGGAAGGTCTCGGAACTTCGAACTGCCGTGACAGTTTCTGGCCAGACAGGCCGGCCTCAGGAATAACCAGAATATCCCCCAGTTCCCTGGCCTGAGATCCCGTCGGCAAGGTAATGGGCTTAGCAATCTGCGCCTCGGTGTAGTCTCCGGCACGATCCCGCAGATACCCCTGCTGGCCAAAAGGATTGGCACAACCTGTCAGCACCAATGCGCTGATAGCAACAGACAGGCCCAACCGGGTATGCCTTTGCAACTCACTGATCCTTTGACCTGGAACCATCAAATCAACCCCGCCTTTTGCAATGCGCTTCTAACATCGGAGTGATAACACTCCGAAAGGGGCGTCAATGGTAAACGAATACCTTCCTTGATCATCCCCATCTCTTTTAATGCCCATTTTACTGGAATCGGATTGGCTTCCAGAAAGAGCTGACTGCTCAATGCTTCAATCCGGGCATTGAGCGCTTCCGCTGTACTGCGATCGCCCGCCGTCGCAGCAACACACAATTTATGCATAATCTTTGGCGCAACATTATTGACTACAGAGATAACACCATTTGCCCCCTGGAGCATCAGCTCCATACCGGTAGCATCATCACCGGAGTAGATGGCAAAGTCTTCACCACACAACTCACGAATCTGTTTGCCACGCTCAACAATGCCAGTGGCTTCCTTAACACCGACAATATTGTCGAGCTGGCTCAGGCGAGCAATGGTTTCTGGCAGCAGATCCACCGCTGTTCGACCAGGGACATTATAGAGAATCTGGGGAATCGCGACCGATTCAGCCACCGTTTTATAATGAAGGTAAAGCCCTTCCTGAGTCGGCTTGTTGTAATAAGGTGTCACCAGCAAACAGGCATCAACTCCCAATGCCTTGGCTTCCGCTGTCAGGTGAACTGCCTCAGCGGTCGAGTTCGCCCCGGTACCGGCAATCACAGGCATCCGGCCATTAACCTGATCCACCATCCTTTTTATGGCTTCACAATGTTCCTGCACCGTCAGAGTGGCTGACTCACCCGTGGTACCCACCACCACGATTCCATCCGTTCCCTGGTCAATATGATGCTCTACAAGGGCATGCATACTCTCCCAGTCCAGCTCACCATTGCCATACATGGGGGTCACAATTGCCACCAGGCTCCCGGTAATCATCAGTTCACTCCTAAAGGCAAAATCTCGCGTAATGTTACTAATGCCCCCTGACATTCACAAGGCCGAAATCCATCCCTGCCCGGCTGTTTGTTGAAAACAGCTGAAGAACTATGAAGAGAAAAAGCCTTAATTGTTTGAATACCGTTTCAGAACCTGCCTTTTTTTCAGTGATGGTTTAAACTATCTCCCCTGAATTTAATAAAAACTTCCGAATTGGCTTCAGGGTTCTTTTAAAAGATGGCTCTGAAGAGGAAGCAGAACAATTATGGATTACCATGGCAGCATCGCCTTAGACATATGGACGGAAAATTGGTCGAACTTTTGCTGCCTGAGCCGATAAATTTGTAATCCTCTGGGACTGCTGTAATAGACCAATAGAACCTGCAGCTATTCAACCAAATGAGAGCGACTAAGGATAAAACATGAGCGTAACCCTGGGCCAACCCGTTCCTGACTTTACCGCCCAAGCGACCAGTGACACGACGGTCAAACTCTCTGAACTCAAAGGCCGTAAAGTCGTCCTGTTTTTCTACCCAAAAGACAATACCCCCGGCTGCACCAGTGAAGGACAAGCCTTCAGAGACCATTACAGGCAATTTCAAGAATCAGACACGCTCGTCTTTGGCGTATCCAAAGACGGCATCAAGGCTCATGAAAACTTCCGGGCCAAACACGAGTTCCCATTTGAGCTGATTTCAGATAAAGATGAAACGCTCTGCAAACTGTTCGACGTCATCAAGTTAAAGCAGATGTATGGCAAGGAGTATATGGGTATCGAACGGAGTACCTTCCTGATCGACAGTAATGGTGTACTGCAACACGAGTGGCGTAAGGTTCGCATTAAGGGGCATGTTGAAGATGTTCTGCAGGCCTCACAAATGGTAGACACTCGGGCGCAGACCGATAACAGTGACAACAGCAACGAAGAGGAGTAATAAAATCACCATCTTCCGAATTAAAAAGTGGGCCCTGCCCACTTTTTAAGTAATTGTCCTTAAATAATTCCGACATTTAGACCCCTCTCTCCGTTCACCCTGAGCGGAGTCGAAGGGTGCCTCGCACGATCTGTCATGCTTCTGAGTTTACGCCCTTGATACTTCTACAAGCCCAGCACTCAGGACCAACGGAGTTTGGAGGCTCCAAAATGTGGAAATTATTCAAGGACTATTCCTAACTTCACATCTTTAACTTAACTCCACATCCGCCACTGTAGGCCAGGCGTTCATAACCGCCTTTAATAAAGTTGCCAAGGGGATGGCAAAGAAGATCCCCCAGAACCCCCACAAACCGCCAAAAACCAGAACCGCAATAATAATAGCAACAGGATGAAGGTTCACCGCTTCAGAGAAAAGCAGTGGCACCAGAACATTACCATCCAGCGCCTGAATAATCCCATAGCCCACCATCAGAATAACAAACTGATCATCCATCCCCCATTGGAAAAAACCAATAATGGCAACGGGAATCGTCACTACAGTCGCCCCGATATAGGGCACAACAACCGAGAAGCCGACTATCACTGCCAGAAGTGCAGAATAGCTCAACCCCAAGAGAGCAAACAGCACATAACTGACACCCCCGACAATGACAATTTCTATCGCCTTCCCCCTGATATAGTTGGCAATCTGGTCATTCATCTCGTCGGCAACCTGGTCAATCAGCCTGCGACGGCGAGGTAAAATACCGGCCATCCAACCCAGCAAAACCTCTTTATCCTTGAGAAAAAAGAAAACCAGGATAGGCACCAGGATCAGATAAACCAGAAGAGCAGCGATACCCGGGAGCTTGGATAGCGAAAAAGACAATGCCCACTGGCCAAAGTCGGCAAGGTGTTTATTAATGGTTGTGACCAGTAAGCTAACCTGGTGCTCAGAAACAAATCCCGGGTATCGATCAGGCAAACTAACCAACAGCGCCTGCCCTTCACGAACCATGCCGGGCATGGCATTTAACAGGTGAGTTACCTGTTCCCACACCAGTGGAACTACCACAAAAATCACCAGCAACAATGCGGCAACAAATCCGGTAAAAACCAGATTAACGGCCAGAAGATGAGGCATCCATCGTCGTTCAAGCCAGTTCACCAGGCCTTGCATCAGAAACGCAAAAATCAAAGCGGCCAATGCCGGTGCCAGCATTTTCCCCATGGTCAGGACAACAACAAAGCCAACCAGTAATATGATCAGAAGAACAATCGCCTCCTGATCCGAAAGATAGCTGTGCAACCACCCCTTAATGACATTCAGCATCAAATGCTCCGTTAGTTATTCAACGACTCAAGTTTCATTCATTAAACTCAAGTCCCTTAAAAGCTCAGGCCTACTTATGCTGCAATGTATGGATATAAACCCCGCGCTCTTCTTCACTGGCCACCAGAATATGCCCGCTGATTTTAGCAAAGCTGACAAAATCCCTGACCGAACCCGGATCTGTCGCATACACTCTGATAACCTGGCCTGACTGCATTCGACTGAGCGCCTGTTTGGCTTTCAGCAATGGCAGTGGACAGTTCATACCTTTAAGATCAAGTTCCAGCTCAACATCCATCATAAACAGATTCGTGATAAACAGATTCGTGATAAAGTGTATCGTAGAAAACACGAGTATGGATATTCTATGAAACGAGCGGGCTTTTTGTCAGTATTTATATTAGCCACAGCACTGACCTCTGTACTGTCGGCCTACTCCAGTGCCACCCTGAGCAGCAACCTCAACCTGCCGAGCCTGGGTGATACCACTTCGGGCATTATTTCCCAACAGGAAGAACATGAACTTGGACGGTCATGGTTAAAAGCCCTGCGCAATCAGACCCCCATGGTTTCTGACCCGCAACTCAAAGACTACCTGGAAAACCTTATTTTCCGACTGGCCGCTGCCAGTGAACTTCAGGATCACCGACTCGTCCCGCTTGTTATTGATAGCCCGGTCCTGAATGCTTTTGCCGCCCCGGGCGGCATCGTTGGCGTCAACACCGGCCTGTTTCTCAATGCAGAAACTGAAGCACAGTTTGCCGCTGTTCTGGCACACGAACTGGCACATTTGAGCCAGCGTCACTACGCCCGCAACGTTGAAGAGGCACGTAACAAAAGCATCCCCAATGCCGCAGCCATTCTTGGATCGATACTGATCATGGCCACCGCTGGCGGAGACGCCGGTGCCGCAGCGCTGACCTCAACCGTTGCAGGAATGCAAAGTGCACGGCTTCGTTTCAGTCGCCAGTTTGAACGGGAAGCGGATAACATCGGCATCACCACCCTTGCCAGGGCTGGCTTTGACCCACAGGCCATGCCTGAAATCTTTGAACAAATGAACAAAGCCAGCCGTTATGGCAGCCGTCCTCCAGAATTCCTACTGACACACCCGGTGACAGAAAACCGTATCGCAGACTCCCGGGCCCGGGCTGACCAGATGTCAGACCAGCAACTAAAAACCACCAAAGGCTCGCAAAACTACCAGTTCATGAGAGTGCGCGCCGCCGTCCTGAACAGCAACAATCATCATGAAATGGCCAGACAGCTGAACAAGGAATTAGAGTCCGGATTAACCGTCGCATCAGAAGCCAGCCTGGCTCCTACTCGATATGGATTGGTGCTGGCCAGCATGAAAACCCGAAACTTCACGGTAGCAGGGCAGCAGATGAATCTCCTGCTGCAACAATACCCTGATAACCCTTACCTGATTATGACCCAGTCCCTGGTGAAAGCCACATCCGGAAAAACCAGCCAGGGTCTTAAACACATCGACAAGGCACTGAGTACCAATCCGGAAAGCTACCCGCTTCTGGCCACTCGCGCAGAAATCCTGCTGCAACAACAGGATTATGCCGGTGCACGAAATGAGCTGCAGAAACTCAGTCGCCTCCGTCCGGACGACCCGGACATCTGGTTTGAACTGGCGGAAGTTCAGGGGCTGGCAGAGGATATTGTCGGCCTGCACCAGTCAAGAGCTGAGTACTTCTTCCTGAATGGCAATCTGGATGACGCTATCAGACACCTGCAGTATGCACTAAAGATGTCAGGAGATAACTTCTCGCTCAAATCAAAACTTCAGCAAAAGCTGACGGATATGCAAAACTATCGCCAGAAGTTGAGAAACTCATAAAAGACATTGGAACTATTCAATCACACAGCGGTCTCTACAGTGCAGTAATGAATGACCACTGGCGTTCAGAACAGGATCTGGTCGGGGCCGGATATGCTCGTTCGATGTTTACCAAAATCTGATGCGGAAATCCACAGCATAATGGACCGACATGGTAAAATTGACATTTAAAAACATTACTCAAGGCAGGTAGCAGGCATCTTCATGCCAGTCGTTTTGGCTTCAGGGTTGATCATCTCAAGCAGTGCTTTGATAAAGTCCTTCCTCTTGATCTCGTAACCATTAACAGGCTGAGTTGTCGATAACCAGCCGTTAACTCTGTATTCAAAATCATGACGGCAAACATGGCCAGTCAATTTCATTTGAAGATGCTCAGTAAGCCCATGAAGGCGTTGTTGCTCTTTTTGCAATTGCTCGGTCAACGGATCAAGGTGATCAGCGAGGTATTCCAGCGTATCGTTCAGTAATCGGGTTTCTTCAGCAAATGACAAACACCATACCGGCCGCTCAACACCGGGAACGCGCACGGCCAATCGTGCTGCATTTCCCTGCGCCACTCTGTTGTCAACACTGACCTGAAGCCCCATTGCTTTCATACCCAAATCAGCGTCATTAAGTTGAATATTGTAGGCATTTGGCAGTTTAATCGCCTGACATCCCCGGATTGGCCAGATGGTAATGCTTTTGGGAATACCTGAATCCCTGCCGTTGATGTTAAGTGCCTGCAGCTTTGCAAAGAGTGTTCTGGCAGACTCTTCTGTCGTACAAATAATGTCAATATCATTATTAAATAATGAACAGAGGTTCTGTAAAAAACGTGAGTATGAACCGGTAATCAGAATGAGGGGATCGGTGTAAGAACCATTGATTTCCTGAATAATATTCAGTGTTTTTAGCGTTAGCGCATTTAATCGGGGAATGGGATTGTCCGGGAAATCCGGTCCGCTTGACCATTGCTTCAGGGTTTGTGGCGCACTGACGTTAACTGCCGCAGTGGTGGAGGTATTTTCTGGTTCATCCCGGAATTCCCTGACCTGATAAGGAAACGGACCTTCCCTGCCGGGATTGGCAACAGAAGCCTTGTACTGACTGGCAGAGGCTTCGTATGGATGGAGCCCCACCTTGGAACGGCATTTTCCCGTTTAAACAGCATATTATCCATAATATTGGCGTCAGAGTTGCCTTGTTCAAACCAGTAGCCTAAAGCATGGCGTAGCTTGCTCCCTTCAGGAAAACTCTGAAGGCACTCAATCACCTGATCTTTATGGATTTGCCGTCCATCAACAGGCTGTCTCTTCATATAGCAGTATGCCAGGAAGAAGAAATGGATACGTGAATTCTGAAATGAGCGCCTCAGCATGTTGATGGATTGCAATACCTGTTCAGCGGACACGCTCTGATGATCAATGGTCAATTCATTCTGCATAGCCATGAATTTCAAGATACATTGCAGTCGATGCTGCTCATCTTTCACCGATACATTGTTTAAGATTTGCCAGGCCTTTTGAAGATATCCCGGGCTTCGTTAGTTTCATCGTACCACTGAGGCTGTTTCAACCTTTGCATCAGATATTCAGCTTGTCTTGAAGAATGATCCCCGGGTACTTTGTTGAACGCTGCCAATACTTTCTGGTTATCCAGATAGGAGCCATGTAATACCCTTGCATTCATTGCCAGCTGGGAATAAAAAATAGCTCTTTCGAGCAACCAGCCACCGCGTTCAAAATCCTTAATCACCGCCTCCGGTGTAACCTGCCAGCCATTCAACCGCAGGCCCCTCAGGCAACATTCCGCTGTGAAGCGTGCTTTGCTCAGTTTGCCATCCGAACTCTCCGGGAAATCATTAACCACCGCATCCGATGTGACCTGCTGGCCATTCAACGGTAATCCCCTCAGGCAACACTCCGCTTTGAAGCGTGCTATCCCCAGTTTGCCTTCCTGACTATCAGGAAAATCCTTAACCACCGCATCCGGTGTGACCTGCAGGCCATTCAACGGCAGGCGTCTCAGGCAACATTCCGCCTTGAAGCGCGCTATCGCTAATTTGTACTTATTACTTCGATCTGGCTTCCGGTTGAATTCCTGAATCACCTGATCCGGGGTCACTTTTCTATTGTCATGCAGCATGTTCTTTAAGCAAAGCTTTTGCAGGAAGAAGCCACTTCCGAGAGACGTTCTGTCATTTACATAGGCTGAAAGCACATCAGCCGAGGTGATTTGACGCCCTTGTAATGGTCTTTTTTTCCAAAATGCATCCTCAAAACGATTGCCATCATTCAAGGTAGCAGCTGTACTTCCATGAAACTGACGGTTTGAGACTCTTTTGCCATTAAATGCATTTCTGTTGCGGTCAGGAATCCCGTTAGAATCGGCTTGTCGATCAATCCGACCAGCAAGCTTTAGGCGGGAGTTGTGTGATGCTGTCGATTTCAGAATAAAGCCCTGCACTTGGACTATAAATACCGCCGTTTGACCTCAAAATGATTATTAGGTTCACGCCATCATGGGGAACTATCTGCTATCTAAACGGTCTAGAAATATATGGACATCAACTAAATAGAAATTTCAAGAAGGATTCTAATAATGCCCAGTTTCTCATTTAATAATTTATCAGGCTCCAGAACATGGACACTGGAGTTTAACTTTAACCCTAACAGGACAAACAGTAATCCGTCTTCGCCCCACCCTATGGGATTACCTCCGGAGACCATTCAAGTCAATTTCAATGGTAAGCACGTATGCGAAACAACGCCTATAGTAAATATTACCCCCGGCCAACCCCATGAATCTTCTAACCAGACACTCTACCAGAGAATTGTCCGGCTTTTTCCTTTTGCCAGGGAGGTGGCCTGCACGCCCTGCCTTGATGCCGATATCGATTTAGATGACGATGACACTACGTCAGAAAAAGCCCCTGAATTAACCTTACCCTTTCCCCAATTACCATTCACATTACCTCTTGTGGATGGACAGGAAATCAGTGTGAAGGATTTTCATTCGTTATACCTGTGGGCGTGCACAAACGATAATGTAGAGGTCATCAAGCAACTGGCGCAAGCCGTGCCTTCATCGACGTTTATGCGCCTGACGACAACGGGTGCTGGCGAAGGGCCTACCTTAAATGCTTTTGCAATGGCGGCCATATCGGGTAATGAAAAAGTTTTATCCTATCTTTGCGCAGCTTTTCCCGATGCCAAGAAACAAAAACAAGAAGCACTTCACTTGGCAGTGGAGTGCAAGCAATCGAGATCAGTAAAACTTCTTTGCATAAAGGGCAATGCCAACCCAAACGCGCTGTATCCAGATACAGATGGCCAGACAGCACTACAGAAAAGCGTGGAAAATGAAGATATCCGCACAATGAGGGTACTATTATCGGCTGGAGCCGATGTCAACAAATTTTATAATGACATCGCAAAGTCCTATTTTTACAAGGCCTTCAAGCAAGGCAATAACGATGTTATTCGTACGCTGATCAGCGCCGTTCAGGATGTCAATAAGTCAATCAGTAAAGGCGGTATTCGACTGCTCCATCTGGCTGCCTGGTCTGGCAACCTGGAAATTATTGACCATCTGATAGAACGCAATGCCAGGATAAATCAAAGCACCGGTTGGCGGAATGGCAGAGCTACTCCCATGCATTTTGCAGCCTTAGAGAGCCATCAGCAGGCAATGTTCAAACTGATCGACAATGGTGGCAATTTATATGCAGGCAAAGCCAACATTGACGGCTTTTTCTGGTGCGAAGAGGGCTCCTACTCCAATCAAAGTGTGGCCAGGCAAAATCTGTTTGGGAAAATGCCCTTCTGCATTTTTGGAGGTACACCGCTGGAACTCTGTGTAGGGACGCCACATGAACCGGAAGCTGAGTCACAAGCTGAATTACAGGCCAGTTTGAAAAATGACATGGAAAACACGGCAAGAGTTCATAAAACAATGCCGGGAGGCCGTCCATTCTCGGACAACCTCCTCGGAAATCGGGAAGATAATTAATGTTAACCGGCCGCTGTAAAGTCCAACATGCGTTGTAAGGGCTTCAGTGCCTTATCCCGCAACTCATCACTGACCTCAATGACATTCAGGTCACCCGGCGTTTCCAGACATGCCAGAAGAGCATCAAGGGTATTCATTGCCATCCACGGGCAATGGGCACAACTGCGACAAGTGGCACCACTGCCTGCGGTAGGAGCCTCTATAAAACGTTTCTCAGGTGAAGCCTGTTGCATTTTATAGAAAATCCCACGGTCCGTAGCGACAATGAATGTGCTGTTCGGCATGTCCTGAGAAGCTTTCAATAACTGACTCGTCGATCCCACCACATCAGCAATCTCAACCACTGAGTCAGGGGACTCCGGGTGAACCAGCACGGCG
Source organism: Endozoicomonas sp. YOMI1 (assembly GCF_024606345.1). GTDB lineage: Bacteria > Pseudomonadota > Gammaproteobacteria > Pseudomonadales > Endozoicomonadaceae > Endozoicomonas. The sequence goes on along the minus strand of NZ_JAHHPM010000039.1, from coordinate 984 downwards.
GCATCAGGATAAACACGTTTCAGATCTTCAATACCTTTGGCCTTGAATTCTTCATGAACAATACAGCTACCGTCCCAGAGCAGCATATCGGCACCGGTATTTTTTTGAATATAGCTGCCAAGGTATTTATCCGGCCCCCAGATAATCGCTTTACCCTGAGCATCAAGATCTTCGATGATATCAAGGGCACAGCTGGAGGTAACTACCCAATCTGCCCGTGCTTTTACGGCAGCAGACGTATTGGCATAGACGACAACTTCCCGGTCAGGGTGCTGATCACAGAAAGCGGAAAATTCTTCTACAGGGCAGCCCAGGTCAAGTGAACACTCTGCTTCAAGGGTCGGCATCAGCACCAGCTTTTCCGGGCTGAGAATTTTGGCGGTTTCCCCCATAAAACGAACACCGGCCACGATCAGCGTTTCGGCATCGTGCCGGGCACCAAAGCGAGCCATTTCCAATGAGTCGGCAATAAAGCCACCGGTCTCATCAGCCAGTTCCTGAACGACAGGGTCTGTATAATAGTGAGCGACCAGAACCGCTCCCCTTTCTTTCAGGAGCTGTTTAATTCTGCTTTTTTTGGCTTCCTTCGCAATCGGATCCACCAGCAATGGAGCCTTCTGCAAATGGCCCTGAACGAGCTCTCTGTCTATCACTGCATTCATAAAGCTTGCATCCGGCAAAGCACTTTACCCTTCTGAGATAAACTGTTTCATTTAAAAGGCAGGTAAGTGTCTGCAACTTCCTCTATCAATCAGCCATGAGCCGAAAATATTACGCTGCCTCCATCCCCAAAATGGAAGGTAGTCCAGCTCCACACTATTTTCGCGCCACCATTTTCTAAAAAAATGTGGCAGGTAGTCTAACACAGCATCAGCACTATTAATAATTATGGTGAAAGAGGTAAAAAGGAGGGTTTGGCAGGAAGTGGTGGGTCGTGTAGGATTCGAACCTACGACCAATTGGTTAAAAGCCAACTGCTCTACC
>NZ_JAHHPM010000330.1 GCF_024606345.1 Endozoicomonas sp. YOMI1 | reverse complement strand
TGTCTTAAGGCTCAAATCTTCATGCTCATCACGGAAGTTAGAAAGCACGATTGGTGTCACATGGATGTGAACGCGCTGACCGTTGGTTATCCCTGCAACAAGGTGGATCCATACAATCTCTGTACGGAATGACAGCGAAGTTAAGCGCCGTGTGGTGATAATGCGCCATCGAGCTACGACCGGGTAATGAGCAGATTTTTGCAGATATGATTACCGAAGGGAGGCACGGCAAGGGAAATTATTCAGAACCTGTTTCTAACCATTTTGCCACACCTCAAGTATGTGCTGTTTCCTGCCCCGGGCTGGCAGGGATCTTCCAGAGTAGTGCAGTAGCGTCATCTGAATCATTGTTGCAGTTGATCACTAAATGTTCGCTGTCGGGGCTAAATCTGGCCTGTTTAACGGGATAATCCAGTTTTATCTGCTCTTTTTCTACCCAGTTGCCCTCACCATCGATACCCCAGAGTTGCACAAGGCCTGGCTGGTGTTGGTCGTATATTTTGTTGCCATAGGTCAGGAAATGGCTATCCAGCTCATCAAGGTCAGCACCATCGATAGAGTAGTCATCAGAACCCGTCACCGCCTGTTTCAGCCACTGGCCATTAGCGTCACGCCCAAGAATACATGCGGTGTCGTCCAGGCCAACGCTATAGGCGAGACGCCCTGAATGAGAAAATCGAGCATCAAGAATGCTATTTTGATGTCGAGCCATCAGCTGTTCCTGCCATTTACCCTGGCTGTCAAGGCCCTGGATTTTTAGGGTCAGGTCCATACCGCAGGTCAACACACTGTCCTCCTGGGGGTTGAAGGCGGCATAGTCAACCCCCTCTTGGTGAAACACCCTCGCTTCCTCAACAAGGTTACCTTCGTCATCATTCACCCAAAGGCAGGCGAAATTCGTATCATCGCCATAACTGAGCAATCGGTTCTCTGAGGGGCTGAAGACAACCTCCCGACTGCCGATGTGCTCAAGAACCTGACCGTCATCCAGCCGTTCACCAGTACTTTTGCAATCCCAGAGCTTAAAGCGGCCACTACCGAGACGAGCGAGAAATTTATGCCCGGAGGGGCTGAATCTGGCCTCCGCACAACCCTTGATTTCTGCCTTTCGTACCCAGGCACCACTACCGTCATAACCGGAAATAATAACCTTGTTGTCTATATCCCGGGTCAGGGCATGTTGCCCGGAGGCATTGAAGGCTGCTTGGCAAATGAGGTTGGTGTGAGCCTGGTTGTCGTCACTTATCATCGTCTCGGGATGATGGACATTTCCGACCTGCGACCAGTTCCCATCGTCATCACAACCCAGAAAGAGAGCCTGGCTACCCCAGGTGAAGACCACGGCATGGCGCTCATCATCACTCAGCTGGGCACTGCCAATATTCCCGTCACACTCAAAGACCCCTTTCTCCACCAGATAGTTACCCTTATCACTAAAGCCCCAGATGGTCGCTGCCCTGCCACAGTAAGCCAGTAAAAAATTATCTGTGGCCTTGAAGTGCGGTTGCTGTGGCCCGGTTTGCTGATAGTGGCTGATCGGCTGGGTCAGCGAAACCCACCGGCCATTGCTGTATTTGCGCAATACGATGATGTTGCCGGCCTGAGGGTCA
>NZ_JAHHPM010000038.1 GCF_024606345.1 Endozoicomonas sp. YOMI1 | reverse complement strand
CCCAGCTGTCCAAAATGACTTGCTCGCTATCATATTTAGAAGGCGGAATTGGTATGACTTATAGCTTCATTATGGACTTTGCAAAAGCGGAGTTGGCGTTTCTGCCCAGGCTTCCTGGTTTCTGTAGGGTGTCTGTAAATCTGATTTGATCTGCCTCTGTGACATGCTATCAAGCAGTTATTCACTGAATAAAATCACCTTGCTTTTATTTGGCTTTATCAAGTGGTTCTGATCCCCATTGTGGTTTTTGGTGTTATGATCAGTCCTTTTCGACTTCATAATAATTGATGGGTAGAGAGGTTGTCGGTGGCAGAAAGCATGTCTCTATGGGCTCTGGTTGGTAACGCCAGTTGGATTGTGTTACTGGTATTATTGTTACTGGTAGCTGTATCAATTGTTTCATGGATGATGATTTTTCAGCGGGGAATCCTGCTGAGAGATGCGCAACAGGCCATGATTGCGTTTGAAGATCGTTTCTGGTCGGGAATGGATCTGATTCTGCTGTACAAGGAAGTGCAACAAAATGAACAGCCAGACTCAGGCGTAGAGCACATCTTTAAAGCCGGTTTTACCGAGTTTACCCGCCTGCGAAACCAGGGGACCGGGGATCCTGATGCGGTTATGGAGGGTGCTCAGCGGGCCATGAGGGTGGCCATTTCCAGGGAGCAGGAACGCCTCGAAGCGAACCTTCCCTTTCTTGCCAGCGTAGGGTCTACCTGTCCTTATCTCGGTCTTTTTGGCACAGTTGTTGGTATTATGAATTCTTTCCGGGGCCTGGCGGTGGTTCAGCAGCCAACCCTTGCTTCGGTTGCACCGGGCATTGCCGAGGCTTTGCTGACCACTGCTGTTGGTCTGGTTGCCGCTATCCCGGCGGTTGTCGCCTATAACCGCTATGCTTCAAGGGTTGAAGCCCTTGTGTCCAATTACGAGACATTTGCGGATGAGTTTTCCAGTATCCTTCACCGTAAAGTTTACAGCCGGACATAAAGGGATCTTACCGCAATGTCACCAATGAGAAGTGGGACAAAGATAAGAAATCGTCGTAAGCCCATGTCTGAAATAAACATGGTGCCGTTTATCGATATCATGATGGTGCTACTGGTGGCTTTTATGATCACTGCTCCCATGATGACCCAGGGCGTGAAAGTTGAGCTGCCCAAAACCAGTAGCGATAATATTGCTCTGCCTGAAGACAAAGAGGTTCTGGTCATCTCTATTAAGGCGGATGGCAGTTATTATATGGACGTTGGATCTGACCATGACAAAGCCGTTAATCTTTCGTCCCTGACACAGAAAGTCAGTAAGATAGTGAGTGCCAGACCAGGCATTCAAGTGTTGATTCAAGGAGACACCAACGTTGCTTATGGAGCAGTAGTTCAATTAATGGCTGGCCTGCAAAACTCAGGTGTCAGTCATGTTGGGCTAGTAACTGACCCAGCGGCGGTTGGTATGGAAGAGCGGTAGATGAAGAGATGGTTTACTATTGCTTTTCCAGCCCTTTTAGCAAGGGTGACAGAAGGTTATGGGTTTGCTATAGCCCTCTCTCTGATTCTTCATCTCACTATGTTTGGTGTGCTTTTAGTCAACTGGAGTTCTGACGCCAATCCTGAAATAAAGCCGCCGATGCCCATCAGTGCAGCGTTGGTATCGTTGCCTGAACCGGCTGCAAAACCGCCAAACGTTAGGAAGCCGGTGCAGAGTCAGGTGGAACAAAAGCGCAAAGAAGAAGCAAAAAGGCGGGCGGAAGCAAAAAAAATAGCAGAGGCCAGGCGCAAAAAAGCGGAACAGCAGCGAAAGGAGCTGGAGCGACAGAAAGCCCTGGCCATGAAGCGGGAAGAGGATAGAAAGCGAGAAGCGGAAAGGAAAGAAGAGCTTCGTAAAAAGGAAGAAGCTGCCCGGGAACGTCAGGAGCTGAACAGACGTCAGCGGGAAAAGGAGCAAAAGCGCAAAGAACAGCAAGTGCTTGAGCAAGCTATGGCAATGGAGCAGCAGGCTTTGGCAGCTGCTCAGCAGCTTGAGCATGACCAGCTGCAGCAAGCACAATATGCAGCGCTGATTAAAAGCCTGACCTCTCAGTATTGGAACAGGCCTCCCAGCGCACGTAATAACATGGTTGCAGAAATTCGAATCAGTCTTTCTCCCTTTGGAGATGTGCTGGATATTACTATGCTGCAGTCCAGTGGCAATGATGAGTTTGATCGCTCCGTTATTCAGGCTATACGCCGAGCGTCGCCCTTTTCAGAGTTAAAGGGCCTTGAGCGGCGAATTTTTGATCAATACTTCCGACGAATTACCTTCCGATTCAGGCCCGAGGATCTGGTTAAATGAGGCACTTATTCAAAACCTTTTTATTATTTTACTGTCTGCTTTGGGGGATGAGTGCCCGGGCAGAGCTTATTATTGAGGTCACCCAGGGGAATGACAAAGCCGTGTCCATGGCGGTTTCCCCCTTCAGCTGGACAGGGGAGAAAGTATTATCAGAAGACCCGGCGGCAATCATTGATAACGATTTGAAACTTAGTGGTCTGTTCAAGGCACTGCCAAGAGCCAGTATGCTCAGCTTCCCGGCCAGTGAGTCAGAAGTTTATTATCGTGACTGGAGGGTGCTGGGGGCTTCTTACCTGGTAACGGGGCAGGTGGCACTTAAGGACAATGCTTACACCATGAACTATCAGCTTTATGATGTTATCAGGGGAAAGCGCATTGCCAAGGGGGGATTTACCGGAAATAGTGCCCAGCTTCGGGAGATGGCTCATCGCATCAGCGATGTTGTCTATGAAAAGATTACTGGCCTGAAGGGCGATTTTTCAACCCGGATTCTATACGTAACAGCGCAGAGGCATGACGCTGAAAGAACGGATTATCAGCTTAATTATGCCGATGCTGATGGTAAACGTAACAGGAAGGTGTTCAGCTCCAGCGAACCTATTTTATCGCCCAGCTGGTCGCCAGACGGAACAAGGGTTACCTATGTTTCCTTCGAGCAGGGTCGTCCTGCTATTTTTATGCAGGAACTGGCAACGGGAAACCGCAAAAAACTGACCGGTTTTAAAGGGCTGAACAACTCTCCGGTATGGGCACCGAATGGTAAATCCATTGCCATGGTGCTTTCCAAAGATGGTAATCCGGACGTTTATATTCTTGATCTGGCAACGAATAAAATCAGTAATGTCACGACTCACTATGCCATAGACACTGAACCAGACTGGATGCCAGATGGTAATAGTATCGTTTTTACTTCAAATCGGGGTGGGAGTCCTCAGGTCTATCAGCAGGAGGTCAGTCGTAAAAGTGATGGTGAATTTATCCCAACAGGCAAGCCCCGTCGTCTAACCTTTGAAGGGCGGTTCAATGCCCGGGCCAAGGTCTTTCCTGATGGTAAGTCGCTGGCTCTGGTGCATAAAGGGCATGGAACCGCTGACTTTAACATCGCGGTTCTCGACCTGGATACGGATAGACTGCGGCTACTGACGTCATCCAAGCTGGAAGATTCTCCGAGTATCGCTCCGGGTGGCCGCAGACTGATCTATTCTGTTCAGGGTGGCAAGAATGGTGAGTTGGGTATTGTTTCTGCAGATGGGCGTGTGAAACATCGATTGCCTTCTGCAAAGGGTGATGTCCGGGAGCCTGCATGGGGGCCAGGTATTGAGCTCAGGTAGCGTAAAGGCAGGGTGAACCGTTCTATTGTTCTTTTAAGTGGATAGTAGATAGTTACTTTTGCCCTGCCGATTTTCCGACTTGCTGCTATGCTCGTTTAACCTGCTTTTTTTTCGGTAGCTCTTTCTCTGAGGAAACCTTACCATCCCTTGCTATTCGGGCTATTCGGGCTATTCGGGCTAGTCGGGTGACCTCAGTTCTGATAGTGTACTGCACAAATCTTTGAAATCCCGTAGAGAATGATTGGAGTTAAAAATGCAAATCGCCAATGTTGTTAAAGCAGCTTTTATGGCTGTAGCTGCTATCTGGCTGGCAGGGTGTGCTTCCAAGAAAGAGCCAACGACTGCAGGAACCCAGCCGCCGGTTGTTACTGTTGAAGAAGAAGTGCTGGTTGAAGTTCAGCCAGTTCTGGATCCTGCGGTTCAGGCTGTCATTGATAGTGGCCGAATTGATGAGTCCCCTGAAGAGATTCAGGCACTCCTGGAAAAGAATACCTATTTCTTTCCATTTGACAGCGCCAAGCTGGATAATGAAGCTTACAAGGCCCTGGATGTGCATGCTGCATACCTGACTTCTGATCTGGGTTACATGAAAAATATTGTCATTCAGGGTAATACTGATGAGCGTGGTACCCGTACTTACAACCTGGCCCTGGGTGAGCGTCGTGGCAAGGCAGTGAAGGATTACCTTGCCGCTAAAGGAGTAGCAGCTAACCGTATTGAAGTGATCAGCTATGGCTTTGAGAAGCCTCTGGATCCTGAGCACAATGAAAGTGCGTGGGCTTTGAACCGTCGTGCGGTAATTGTTACTGAGTAATCGATAATACCGTCATATTCTTGAAATTCTCCCTATAAGGGCTTGCTAAAAAGCAGCCCGGTGAAAAAGGAGTTTTGAACAGGACTGGTATCATTATTTCGTCTGGGGGATAAATGCGTAGAGGAAAAACTAACCCAAAGCTGATGGCGATGCTGGCTTTTCCAGTGTTGGTTGCTGGTACTCTGAGTGGTGTGGCATCTGCTGCAGCTCCGGTTGAAGAATCCAGACCTCTGGGTCTTTCAGCTGAATCTCAGAAGGTTGTCAGTCAGATCTCAGATGATTCTGTTACGATTTCATCCCCATCTGATAGCGATGAATACAATGGTACGGCACACCTTCTTAATACGATTGATCAGCTTCGACAGGAAATGATGGAAATGCGGGGGCAGCTGGAAGAGCAGGCCTTTCGCATTGAGCAACTGCAGCAGGAAGGTCGGGACAGGTATCTTGATCTTGATGAGCGAATCTCTCGATTGAATGATCAGGCTGGGAAAGCGACCCCGGTTTCGGTTGCAAACTTAAAGCCGCCGATAGCAAGCGCACCAGTGGCAGGGGCGGCAGAAAAAAAGGATCAATCGGCCTGGAAAGCCGAGGAAGCAGCTTACCAGTCGGCATTTGCTCTTATTCGCTCCAAGCAGTTTGATAAAGCGAAAAAAGCACTACAGGAGCAGCTGAAAACATACCCCGAAGGCCGTTATGCAGATAATGCCCATTATTGGCTGGGTGAAGTTGATATGGCCCAGGGACATTATGATGCTGCCAAAGTGTCCTTCCAAATCATTTTGAATGAGTTTCCAAAAAGTCCAAAAGTTCCGGATGCAAGTTATAAGCTTGGACGAGTGCATGACTTGCTCGGCAATCAGAAAGAGGCGAAGAGGCTCCTTGAGCTGGTTATTCAGCAATATCCAGATAGTTCCGCGGCCAGGCTTTCCGATAGTTATTTGAGAACCATGGGCGGCTCCTGATATCAGATGGCAGGCATCCTGAATGCTGAGAATTACCGAGATATTTTACTCATTACAGGGAGAGACCAGAACCATCGGGTTGCCTACTGTGTTTGTGCGCTTAACCGGCTGTCCCCTCCGTTGTCGCTGGTGTGATACGGAGTATGCCTTTAAGGGGGGGGAGTTGTTATCCACTGAGGCAATCCTGGACAGGGTATCAGAATACAACCCCAGATATGTCACCGTGACTGGAGGCGAGCCTCTGGCCCAGAAGGCATGTTATGAGTTGCTGAGTCTTCTGGCTGACCAGGGTTATGAGGTTTCCCTTGAAACCAGTGGGGCAATCAGCCTCTCTGAGGTTGACTCCCGGGTGGTCAAGGTGATGGATTTGAAGCCTCCAGCTTCAGGAGAGTCCCATCGGAATCTGTATGAAAATATCGGTTTTCTTGCCAGAACAGATCAGTTGAAATTTGTGATTGCCGATCGTGAAGATTACGAATGGTCTGTTTCTAAACTAATCCAATATGACCTGGCGAACAGGGTTTCCGATGTTCTTTTTTCTCCGGTCAGTGGCGCAATGTCTGCCCGGTTACTGGCGGGTTGGATCCTTGAAGACAGGCTTCCGGTGAGATTTCAATTACAGCTGCACCGGATGATCTGGGGGGATTTGCCGGGTGTCTAATATTCTTGTTTCATAAAAAGGTGTTGCAGATGAGAGCAGTGGTCCTTTTATCCGGAGGGCTGGATTCGGCCACCGTTCTGGCGATGGCTTCAGAACAAGGGTTCCAATGTTACTCGGTCAGTTTTGATTATGGGCAACGCCACCGTTGCGAACTTGAAGCTTCCCGCAAGGTGGCTGAGGCCCTGGGTGTTAGTGAACACAAGGTGTTAAAGCTGGGGTTGGCTGATATAGGCGGTTCAGCGCTGACCGATATTGACATTACTGTCCCTGATTTCAACGATCCCCTCAAGGAGGCTCAGAGCCAGGTTCCGGTCACTTATGTTCCTGCGAGGAATACGGTTTTTCTCTCCCTTGCTCTTGGCTGGGCAGAAGTGCTGGGGGCTCGTGATATTTTCATTGGTGCCAATATCGTTGATTACTCGAATTATCCCGACTGTCGCCCGGAATATCTGAAAGCATTTGAAGATATGGCGAATCTTGCCACACGGGCTGGTGTTGAAGGTGATCTTTTTCGTATCAGGGCACCGCTTCTGAATTTAACCAAGTCTGAAATAATTTCTGAAGGCGTCAAGCTGGGCGTGGATTATGGTATGACCGTTTCCTGCTACCAGGCGGATGAATATGGGGCTGCCTGCGGTGTTTGTGATAGTTGCTGTTACCGGCGAAAGGGGTTTCTTGAAGCAGGGGTTGATGACCCTACGACTTATCGTATTGCGGTTTAACGCGAATCGCTTGTAAAACCAATCCTGGCGCGTATAATTCTCAGGATTGGGTCGTTAGCTCAGTTGGTAGAGCAGTTGGCTTTTAACCAATTGGTCGTAGGTTCGAATCCTACACGACCC
>NZ_JAHHPM010000329.1 GCF_024606345.1 Endozoicomonas sp. YOMI1 | reverse complement strand
CACCCTGGAAACAGGGAAATGACTGTATTATTGCGACCAAAAGACCTGCACAGGCAAAGTCTAGCAGGGCTTGTTGCGTTCGTTGCTTTTTATTTCAACTGCCATCACTGATGAAGTGACATTCTTTTTTCTCTTTGTTGAGCGCTGATCGATAGCTGGAAATTCTGGCTTTCAGCTTTTTTTCAGTTTCAGGGAAGATATACATCGAATCTCTCAGAGTTTATTAACAAGGATAGTGGAGACGGCACCATTAATAACCGTTTTCAGTATGGGGATATATTGGACATCATCCTCACACGCTTTCTCATTGCGGTGATGCAATTGAAGAATAATGGCTTTGCCAATGGTCGTGGCGGTTTCTACCCGGATAGCTATAGGGCTTCTCGTTTATTAACGTCTGTTTGCACAACGATCCGATCAAAACGGGCAATAATTTTCTGCAGTATAAGCCTGCGTCCGATAACACAGCACTCCAATTCCATGCGCAGCTTATTTCATTCGGGATTGAATTTCACCAGACCAATTGCTTATTCTGATCAAAACAAACAATGGGTTTCACCATGCCCCAGCTGGACCAACCTTGCAGCAAACACTTCACCTACCGGCAACTGATTGAGTGCGGTGAAACCTGGCAATCATCGTCTATTGATAACCTGCCGCTGGCTGACCAAAGCTGGCAGGCCCTTGCCGATTTGGCGACTCATATACTCGATCCGGTTTATGAGCAGTTTGGTGCCCTGGAAATCACCTACGGCTTTTGCTCCCCCCCGTTGGCAACGGCAAGAAAAAAACTGGCCAAAGAACAGGGTGTGCTGCCCTCTATCTATCCCAAACTGGATCAGCACAGCTGCTTTGAAAAAAACAGGAAGGGAGACATCATCTGCTCCCGGGGAGGTGCAGCCTGCGATTTTCATATGCCGGACACCTCATCGCTGGAGGTAACCACCTGGATCGTCAAACAGCTCCCCTTTGACAGGCTCTATTTTTATGGCCAAAACAAACCCATTCACGTTAGCTATAACAGAGAATCTCAAAATGCAGCCATCTGCATAATGGCACCCAAAGCCAACGGCCAGGGCTACATTCCCAGAAACCTCACCCCTGAGCGTTTTCTTGAACAATTTCAGCTATAAATAAAAGCCATGAATGAACAAGAATGGTATGAAACGGTTGCACAACTGGAGCTTGGCAAAAAACTGCCTAAAGCACTCTATCTCCACCGTTCGGCGCTGAGTGAAACCGCACCGGATTTTTTCTCATGGATTCACCAGCAAGCCACGAACTCAGGCATACCGGAACAACACTGGAATATCGTTCGCCTCCATAAAGACTGTTTCAAAGTCACCCTGCTCTACTATCCGGATTTCTACGACGAAGCCTATCCATCACTGCACTTCAGTTATGGGTTAGACTTCGCCAGCGAAAAAATAAAACCCATTGACTTTACCAGTTCCACCAACCCGCCAATCCTCCATCGCAAAGAACACATGATCCTCCCCTCAGACCCTAACCACGCTGACTTTTGTCAGATTACCCGGGAAGGCGAAGCAGCAGGGCTGTATGAAAATACTCACATCATAGGGTTCCGTAACAGTTGGGAAACCCTGATCAAAGATAAAGGCTACGAGCTACTGGATGGTCGTCTATTCCGAAGAGCAGCCATCGACTTGGCCGAACCACAAACACAACACAAGGTCGACCGCCACAAAACCGCACTGAGCCGGGACAGCCTTTCAAGCCCCATGAAAACACTGGCCAATAGTGGCTACCTGAAAGGGCAATACACCGTATTGACCAGATGTGCGAACTGGCCCATCAACAGTTACCAGCCAGTATCCTTAACGACAGCCACTCACTAATCATCCATAGTCGTTTTATTAATGACCTGCCGCCCCCGTTAAGAATCTATGCCGGTTGTGCCACACAGCTCTTTTCGAAACCGATGGAGTGGACCTGGTAAAAATTCATATCCGCTCCGGCAAACTGACCCTGATGACCTACGAGGGCTTTGAAACCCAACCCATTCCCATGCTTCGTGAACGGGTCAAAATCAACCTGCGCCAACGTACTGTCGATTTTTTTGACTACGGTTATGGCGACTACGATCCACAACCACTCTACTGGAAGTCCCGGTTGATCGACGCAAGTTTTCCCGATTATGGCAAGCATCAGTCATTTGATAAACGCCTTTCCGGCTTGAACATTCCTGAGCTTGCTAACGGGCATGGCCCTTCACTAGAGAATCTGACTGACCTGCTTCGAATGAAGCACGGACTCACGATTAAGGGTTACCGGTTCTTTAACGCATAAGGCCGTTTATACAATAGTCAATCCAACAAACGGGTCGGACGATAAGCTCGATCCTGGTGAATTTTACAGGGCTGCCGGAAATGAACTCCGGCAACCATCACCAAAAATTTCATCCGGGCCAGGGTCAACCCCAGCTTCTCAGCGGCTTGTTCCAGCAGGACTTCATCACCCTCTTCATCCAGCAGCGCATCCATGGGTTCCGTAAAGGCTTTCAAGGGTTCCGCATATTGCTCGCCAATTCGCTCGACCAGTTCTGTAACACGACGCTTTACATCCCGGCGACTCAGTCCCAGTTCATTGCCAACATCATTGAGCCTGCGATCCTGCACACTCAGCTTCAGCAGAATCTGGAAATCCTGTCGATCCAGTTCTTTCTGGATCATGGCCTGAACCCTCGCATAAGGTCTGGTGAAATCAGCCACCAACTCAAGGGGCTTGGCAGGCTACCCCTGCATTGGTTGCGGATCATCCTCAGCAATATTTTTGCCGCAATCTCTAATGGTAATCCCGCAAATTTCAACAGCGTCTAAATCGAGTCCAGCTTTTTAATGGCTTTCTATACGACAAATGACATATAAACCTGAATACAAAGTCACCTCAAGAACTTGTTGCCTCTTGTGCAGTATTATCCATATATATTTAAATGTAATTACATATAAACTTATAACTACAAAAAGCATTAAATAAAGCCCATCCACACATTCATGGACGATTTGGGGGCACAGTGTCTCGATTTTACGATGTTGAACCTTCGCTTGATAATTACTGGCGCAGCATTATTCTTTTCGGCAACAATGTAGCCTCTTATAAATTTGCCCTCGCATGCTCTCTCTACGAGCTAGCCAACTCCAGCAATGACTTTATCTCTCTGGAACAGCTGGCAGGCCCATTTTCTCGCCATATCTGTGAGCATCTGAAAGAGGCACCAAAACAGACGACAGCGAAATCCAGTAGATTTCTGGCTACATGCACAGACTTTAATCTTGGGAAAGTTGATCAGGATTATCTCTGTGCCCAAACAGTCAGGCTCGGTTTTCAAAATGTGATTGATGCCTTTCACAATGTTAATCGTCGTGAAGTCGGGGAACGCTTTTTTATGGATGAAAGAAAAATGGCCAACAAAGGTATCCGGCTGACGGACAATTTTTACACTCTCATGGCATCCCAAGCCATAAACAGCATAAAACCCGAGACCAATGCTCGTTGGCGATTGGTGGAAAGTGCCTGGCAGTTGGGCGTTTCCAAGAATCTTATGGAACATGACCATGATAGCAAGCAACTATTCACTCGCCTGAATGACCGCCGGGTAAATATTACCAGCTCCAGAGACAGCCTGAACGGCTATCAGAAAGGGCGATGTTTTTACTGTTTTGGTCATATAACCATAGAGTCAGGGAAATCTGACCTTGCTGATGTTGACCATTTTTTCCCGTGGGTAATCCGGGAACACGTCCCCGCCATTAATGGCATCTGGAACCTTGTTCTGGCCTGCCAGAGCTGTAACAGGGGGGAGAATGGCAAGTTTACCCAGCTGCCACATATTGACTATCTAGACAGACTTCATGCCAGAAATGAGTATTTTATCAACAGTCATCTGCCCATCAGAGAGACTTTAATGCAACAAACTGGCAAGACAGAGGCATTACGCAGGGCATTCCTGCAAAGCAGCTACAATCAAGCTAAAGTCCAACTTCTGCACAGTTGGAAAAAGCCTGAACCCCGTGGATTTATGAACTTTTAGGCCTTCAGGCCTAAAATCACATTTAGCCATTGTTCAGTGGCTTTTTCTGGCCTTAAGTCATGGGTAGTCCAGCTTGTGTGGACCCATAAATCGGTTGACTTCAGCAAGTCTTGTAATAGGGCCTCATCCATATACGTAAAAAGACGTCCATCCCGTAATACCTCACCCAGACCATATTTAAAGGAACAGTAAAAATAGCCACCCGGCACCAGAAAACCAGCCAAGTGGTTAATGGTTGCAGCCAGTTCTAAATAAGGAACATGAAGCAGGGAAGCACAAGCCCAGACTCCATCAAAGTGTCGTTTTGCTTGAAACTCATCAAACCGGCAAGTCTGGACTGTCAGCCCCGTTAGTTGAGCGGCCATCGCGGCCAGAGTGGCACTGGCATCAAATGCAGTGACCTTATAGCCTTGGCTGACAAAAGCTTTGGCATCCCGGCCTGAACCACAACCCGCATCAAGAATATGTCCTCCATCGGGAATCAGTGGCAGGAAATACTTATAAAGTTCCTGTGCATCAATTCCAACAGTGGAGTTATAAAATTGCAGCGCGTTTTTCTGGTAAAAATCTGAGGTGGTCGTCATTGTGAGTTGCACGTTGTGCACTAAAGATAACTTGTTGATGCCAAATTAGTTCCTGAATGAATGTCCGAATGATTACCATGGCATGTCATAAAAAGCCTGGTCGACCTTCATTAGGGTTACCGGTAAACACTGTCATTTTTAGGCTGTCCATCACTGATCCGGGGGGATGCTGATTTTCAATGATGACTATCTGACTGTCAACGGAATGGTGCTTGACAAGATATGAGTAAAACCGTTCTTTCAGTTTGGTGCCTTGTAGTGCTCGATCTTCATCACCTTCAGGTTTGAAATATGCCAAAAGAGGAGAATCCAGCACAATAAAGCCGGGATGAGGTAGACCGTTCTCTTGGCAATATTCCAACAGAGCAATTGTAACTGCTGCGTGAGTAATAGCCCGAAGCCCCTTACCTCTACTGGTTCGAGGTTTGCCATCAATAACAAAATCGGTGCTTTCCTTATCATAATAAACATGGCAATCACCAGGAAAATCCCACGCTTTTAGCAAACTGGAGACCCTGAGTGAAAAGTCATGGGAAACAGAGTCTGGTGGCCCTGTTATGATGTTGCTGAGTTTCAGGTGGAGCACCACAAAGTGGACAAGATATCGATTCCACATGAGCAAACATAACACCACTTTCCTGAATAGATGTTAGTCGTTCAATATCAATTGCATAGTGTTTGAGCAATAAATCAAATCGCGTCAAAAGATCCTTAATTTCGTCCAGTCGATCCTGGATGGCGGTTCGGTTTTCTAGCAATTCTCGACGTTTCATTAACAGTACATCAAGCTGTGCTTGCGTGCTATTCAGGCTTGCCTTACGCTGCCCAATGCTTATGTCCAACCGAGTCATTTGAACCTTAAGATCTGCCTCTTTTTCTCCAAAACTGGCAATTTCCTGTTGGATATCAGCAAGCAGTTCATCAATCAGCTCCACCTGTTTTGATCTGTCTTTTTCAGCCTGTATCGATTCAACAACATTCGAATCATCAATGCCGGTCAAAAGAAGCTTTATTGTCGCTAATTCGACAGTTTTAAGAGTGAACTGCCCTCCCCAGAAGGGGGAGCCTGTTTGCTGGATCTTTCCTTCCTGGACAATCGCAAGTTTTGCCAGATTCCTGAAACTAAGACTTTGCGTCTTGCACGTTGCCTTACTTTTTAATATACGTTTGCCGAACAGACCAATTCTATTGAGTAGAAACCCCGAGAGATTATCGGTTTTACCGTGACTGTGATCTTTTTTGAGTACTTCAATGCCTGCTTCTTTATCGACCAGATTCAACAGCTTGAAATTTCCACCTGTAATCCCGCGTAAGAAACGCCACTTTTCTCCTGATGTTACGTCCAGATCAAAATGAATTTCATCGTATGCCACTCGTTCTGTAATGTCTCTGAGTTCGCCACCTCCAAGCATAAAGTCAATTGACTCAGCGAGGAATGACTTCCCTGTATCAGATGCCCCACAAACCACGTTTACTCCATTAGAGAATGTCATCTCTTTGTTTTTTTCGGGTCCGGTAAACGCGATTCGAAGTAGCCGAAGTGAACCGTTGTTCATTATCTGCCTCTTGATCCATTTTTAGCCTGGAACCAATAACTCACCAGCTCTCATCGGCAGAGCAGCGTGGATGCTTTCGGGACCATCGGCATCGCCGGAGTGCACAACTAGATAGTCCATTTCAACGAGGCGCTCCAAGTCAAAAGCTACGGGATGCGCAGCGACCAAAATTGCCAGAGAGCGAACGCCGGTTTCCAATGGACTATTAAATGGCGTGGTATGCGAGTGACTAGTCATCATCCATCACCCACTGCAGGCGATCTTCATTTGCCAGTTGATGACAGATACCCTGTCGGTCTTGCGACTTGGTGACTGATGCAAGAGGATTCGCTGTTAAAGCAACTGACGATGCCTGTGCCATTGTCCTTTTCATCCTTTCGTACCCGTTGGGATGGGTTGCATCTGCAATATCAACCACACCATAGTAAACCTCTTCTTGAAGACTCTCGAATGTCCCTTCCGGCACAGTATCTCTGGCAAAATTCCTGAGAGCTTCGGCAGAATAGAACCGCTCTCGCTGCCTTTTTAAGTCATTCTCAAGTCTGCTGTGTTTAACTAGGGCGTCTATACCATGAAGCGAATACCCCAAATGATCTCCATTAGCATTAAGGATATGGATGATATGGCTCTCGCCCCCTGTCGGAACCATCGGAGGCTCTTCAGGTAAAGGCCTTAGAGGCAAACCACCACCAAACCGAACTGAGTGAAAACGTGTATGGCTATGGGCATCAATCAACTCGATGTGTGATTTCGATGAGAAAATGGTAAAATCAAAGCCATCCACATAAGACAGTAATTCCCCGCTGAGTTCAATATCCTTGGTCGAAGTGATTTTACTTTTACAATGCCCGTCCCAATTTTCCTGAAATTTTTCACGCAATTCAGATGGCTTATTGAGAAGCTTTTTCGGTGGCTCAAAGAGAAATTTTTTAAGACGAATGATTGTACCCGCTATACGACAATAGGGTCTATATTGATTACCCTTGTGATGAATGCATCTGAATTTTCTGACAAATCCTGTATTTGGATATTTTTGTAGCAACCTTTTCTGCTCCAGTTACCAACGAGAATAAAAATGTACGACATGATTGGAGATATCCACGGCCGGGCAGATGAGCTGGAAGCTCTATTACTGAAGCTCGGCTATCAACGACAGGGAACGGTTTATAAACATCCTGAACGCAAAGCTATATTTGTCGGCGATTTTATCGATGGCAAGGGGCAGCATCGGAAAACAATCGATATTTGTCGTTCCATGGTAGAACAGGAAAGCGCGCTTGCCGTGATGGGCAATCATGAGTTCAATGCTATCTGCTACTCGATACCCGATGGCACGGGTGATGCGGCTCTGCCGCATTTACCACTCCCTGAACAACGTTATCGCTATACAGGTACAGTCCCGCTGTTTGTTGGGCATTACTGGATGGACGGTAATCCCGAGGCTTTGAGCGACAGCGTGGCCTGCGTTGATTACAGTGTCGCCAGGCCCGGAGGCAAACTGGTGGCTTACCGTTGGAGTGGCGAGCAGAAGCTGGATCAGAATAATT
>NZ_JAHHPM010000037.1 GCF_024606345.1 Endozoicomonas sp. YOMI1 | reverse complement strand
CTTACTATGAAATTTTCAAGAATACCTGTGATAAAGAACAAGCAAAAATCGCTGGTAAGCAAGCTGTCGCCTTTATAATAGAATCGAATAAAGCAAAAAATAATAAGCTTGAAGCAAAAGTTATATCTCACCCCGCTCACTTTTCAAACAGACTTAGTAGCCGATAATCGAAGGTAAAAAGGTATTGAGTTTAAAGCACCTGAATCATCCGGTTCTGGCGAAACCCCTGCCCTTCAAGTCCGCAGTACCACGAGCTTTTCCAATTTATTGAGCCGCCAGCCGCCTCCTGGGAGAGCCCTATTAGTCTGGACAAAAATGACGGAGAACTGTCGGTTATCCGGGGGCATCAACGTTATGATTTTATTGGCCGGTTTCAAGAGAACAAACAGCTTCTTGACCATTAACCGGGAAAAACGACACCCGACAAACACCATCATCCTCATCCGTGAGGCAATGGCTTTCGAAGAGTTTTGTATCGCCATTGGTGATAGTCATAGCAAATCTTTATGCATTTTTTACATAAATAGTGAATAGCTTGTGTCTAGGATGGAACTTTTATAACGAAGAGTGGTCTTAAGCTGAAATTCAATATTTCAATATTTCAATGGATAGACCTAACTATTCTGCCTGTTTTGATGCAGCTACTAATCACCTTGGTTATTTTCAAGATACTACTTTTTCTGAATCTGATAAATCATGTCAGGCCTTCTCCCGTGACGTTGCAGAAGTAGCTAATGTTCCGTGTTCTATTCGTTCTGATAAAACTACTGGAAACTTCCTTCAGCAGCCAAAGGTGACAAATGCTATTATTATCCCTCAACTAAATAGTGAACTGCTTCAACGAAGTACACCTCTTGCGGGAAATGAGTTGTATGTTATAGCTTCTGCTTCCGGCTCTGATGAATCTCTGACCATCGCTCATAATAAGGCTTACGCCCAGTCCGAGAAACGGAAGGCTTACCAGAAGGCTTACCGTGAGTCCGAGAAGGGGAAGGCTTCCCAGAAGGCTTACCGCGAGTCCGGGAAGGGGAAGGCTTACCAGAAGGCTTACCGTGAGTCCGAGAAGGGGAAGGCTTCCCGGAA
>NZ_JAHHPM010000328.1 GCF_024606345.1 Endozoicomonas sp. YOMI1 | reverse complement strand
AGAGCGACAAAGGACAAGCGAGAGCGGGAGCACGTTTATGAAATATCCGGGCTAGTAATATTGATTTCATTAAAGTTGGTTTTGGCTGTTTGATTGATGGGTGAGGTAATTTTGAAAGTTGGCTCCTGTTTCTATAAAATGCCGAAAAATTATATAAAACCGCTTTTTAAAATCTTTTTTTTATTCCCGCTTTATTTGACAAATTGCCTCTGTTTTAACACTAATAGTTGACTAAATTGCTAAGGTATTTCATAATTGCACGCAGATACCTTAAGTCTGTATATATCCTGCTGTCGGGAGAGTCGCGGCTTAGAATCATAGACTTATTAGTGATCAGGAATTGATACAAGAGTGATAACCCTGCCTGAATAGCAAGAGAGAATCTGTATGAGATTGACGACCAAAGGACGTTATGCAGTGACCGCCATGCTGGATCTGGCGCTTCATGCCGAGCAGGGGCCGGTTTCTCTCGCAGATATATCGGATCGTCAGGAAATTTCTCTCTCTTACCTGGAGCAACTGTTTTCCAAGCTCCGTCGTGGTGATCTGGTTTGCAGTGTGCGGGGGCCCGGGGGAGGGTACCGACTCAGTCGTTGCAGTGAAGCTATTTATGTTGCTCAGGTGATCGATGCCGTTAATGAATCCGTAGACGCAACCAAGTGCAAGGGAGCAGGAGGTTGCCAGAAAGGTGCAACCTGTCTGACCCATCACTTGTGGCAGGACCTGAGTGAGCAGATTCATTCGTTTCTTGGAGGGATCAGCCTCGCTGATCTTGTTGCGCGCAGGGAAGTGCAAAATGTTGCCATTCGTCAGGATGAGCAGCAAGACAACAAAATTGCCGCTGACACCATCCTGTAAGGAATCTTTTTTAAAGTGTTTTTAAAGAAGTTCAAAGTGTAGCTGCATGATGATTTTAACCCTTGAAAATCAAGGGTATTGAGCGTACTGACCGCTTGGAGATGTACCAGATGAAATTACCTATTTATCTCGATTATTCCGCAACAACACCGGTAGATCCGCGAGTGGCTGAGAAGATGATTCAGTGCCTCTCTCTTGAAGGTAATTTCGGTAACCCGGCTTCCCGCTCTCATGTTTTCGGCTGGCGTGCTGAAGAGGTTGTCGAAGATGCCCGTCGTCAGGTTGCCGATCTTATTCATGCCGATCCAAGAGAGATTGTCTGGACATCCGGAGCCACCGAATCCGATAATCTGGCCATTAAAGGTGTTGCTCATTTTTACAGCAAAAAGGGCAAGCACATTATCACATCCCGAATCGAGCATAAGGCGGTATTAGACCCTTGTCGTCAGCTGGAGCGTGAAGGGTTTGAAGTTACTTACCTGGACCCTGATAGCGATGGCCTGATTACACCTGAAATGGTGGAAAAGGCTCTGCGTGATGACACCATTCTGGTGAGTTTGATGCACGTCAATAATGAGATTGGTGTGATCAACGATATTGAAGCGATTGGTGATCTCACCCGTTCACGCAAGATTGTCTTTCATGTGGATGCAGCACAAAGCGTCGGCAAAATTCCGCTGAATATGGAAACGATGAACATTGATCTGCTGTCCATTTCTGCCCATAAACTCTATGGCCCTAAAGGCATCGGTGTCCTTTATGTTCGCCGCAAGCCCCGTATTCGCCTGGAAGCCCAGATGCACGGTGGTGGTCACGAGCGGGGTATGCGCTCCGGTACTTTGGCGACTCACCAGATCGTTGGGATGGGTGAGGCGTGCCGTATTGCTGCTGCGGAGATGGATTCAGAAAGAGCGCGTCTGGCTGTGCTGAAAGAGAGAGTGCTTTCCCAGCTGACCGATCTGGAAGAAGTTCATGTTAATGGCTCTCTTGAACAGAGAGTTCCGGGGATTTTGAATATCAGCTTTGCCTTTGTTGAAGGGGAGTCTTTGATGATGTCCCTGAAAGACCTTGCTATCTCTTCTGGCTCGGCATGTACCTCTGCCAGCCTTGAGCCTTCTTATGTGCTGAGGGCTCTGGGTTTAAGTGATGAGCTTGCCCATAGTTCCCTGAGGATCAGTCTGGGTCGATTTACTACAGAGGCTGAAGTGGATCATGCAGTAGCAGAGATCAGAGAAGCGGTTGCAAAACTGAGAGAGCTGTCACCGCTATGGGATATGTACAAGGATGGCGTTGACCTCAGTCAGGTTGAATGGGTCGCACACTGATTTTTTATGGAGTTTTGCCACCAGCAAAACTTCAGAGGAGAGAAAAATGGCATACAGCGAAAAGGTTATCGATCACTACGAGAATCCGCGCAACGTAGGTAAACTTGACCAGGATTCTCAGAGCGTGGGTACCGGCATGGTTGGTGCTCCAGCCTGCGGAGACGTAATGCGTCTTCAGATTCAGGTTAACGATGAAGGTGTCATTGAAGACGCGCGTTTCAAAACCTATGGGTGTGGCTCTGCTATTGCTTCCAGTTCTCTGGCAACAGAGTGGATGAAGGGCAAGACGCTGGATGAAGCGGCAACCATCAAGAATACTGATATTGCTGAAGAGCTTGCACTGCCACCTGTAAAAATTCATTGTTCGGTTCTGGCTGAAGATGCCATCAAGGCAGCAATTGACGACTATCGAGCCAAGCAGAAGCATGATGATGCAGCCCCAGCTGCCTGATGCGGTTCCGTGCATTTATATGCAGAAGTTCTGTGGTAAAATAGAAGCGGAGAGTTTTTCATCAGGTTGTTTGGTATGAGCGAGCAGCCACACCTTGAAAAACTCACAATTTGGAAAGGAGGTTTGTTTTGAAAGCGCATAAAATTCGCCAACTGATGGTTCTACTGGGAAGTGCGGCCGTGTCTACATGGGTTATGGCCAAAGATGGTTTCTACCTGACTGGCTTCATCAATAACTCCACGCTAGAACACACCATTCAACGCGATTCCGGCAGCATGTCAACACCGAGCATCACCACCCAAGATGACGAGACCGGCTTGGGTTATGGCTTGGCTGTCGGCTATAAGATGCACGTGGATGAAAATCTGTTTGTTACTTTGGAAGGCTTTTACAACAAAGAAGACGTGCGGACCCGCAATCTAAATAACTTGCTGCAGACTGAGGTGGAACTGGACTCAACCTATGGTGCTAATGTGAAGCTGGGTTTTGATGTCGCGGAGTTCTTCTCTATGTATGGCTTTATCGGTGCGACCCGTGTGAGTTTTGATCTGGCTAACTCCTATCCGTTTGCACCACCAATGCGTCAGGGCTCTCGTGATGAAACTGAACTCAGCTACGGCTTTGGCATGGCTTACGACTTGTCTGATCAGCTGTCGGTGATTGGTGAATACACCGCGATCAATGATCTGGACTTTAAACCCCTTCCTGAAGTGGCGGTGCCGGGCAAGATCAACCCTAACGATCTCAACCTGAACAGCTTGAAGGTGGGCTTAAGTTACTCCTTCTAAAACAGCGCCTGTCATAAGGCATGGCTTCTCTTTTTTGACCGCACCAAGCGGGCGTAATGGCAATGACCGCCATCCCCCAGTTGGATTTAGTCTTTTTAGTTGGCCGTGAATGTGCCGGTGGAATTGGTTGGTTTCCCGGAAGTGGATGGAGAATTAAATGGCAATTACCGTAACCATTGCGGCTGCCCGTCATATCAGAGGGCAGCTTTCCCGAAGAGGTAAGGGGCTCGGCATAAGGCTGGGTGTACGTACTTCGGGATGCTCTGGTATGGCCTACGTCCTTGAGTTTGTGGATGTGGTTGATGAAGGTGATCAGGTTTTTGAAGATCACGAAGTCAAAGTGTTTGTTGACCCGAAAAGTCTGGTTTATCTGGATGGCACAGAGCTGGACCTGGTAAAGGAAGGGCTCAATGAAGGTTTGCAGTTTAACAATCCGAATGCTGCCAGTGAGTGTGGTTGCGGTGAAAGCTTTAATGTTGTTGATGCTGGCTGACGGTAATTTTGAAGCTTTCCGGCTTCGTTAATACTGATAAAGAAGTTGGCTGACACTTTTGATTTGCCTTCCGGCCCGGCTGGTTCCCACTGGTCGGGCCTTACTTATTTAAGGAGCGTTCATTTTTTGATGTTGAATGCTTCGGGTATGTCATTTCTGACTTGGGAATTGATTGCATTGTGGTTGATTTAACCAAAAACTATTTTGAGCTTTTTGAGTTGCCTGTTTCCTGCCAGGTTGACCAGCAACGCCTGTCCAGTCAGTACCGTGCGCTGCAACGGGCAGTGCATCCTGACCGGTTTGCCGGTGGTGATGAGCGTCAGCAGCGCCTCTCTATCCAGTATGCTTCCCATGTTAATGAGGCATTTAACACCCTGAAACAGCCGTTGCCCAGAGCGATCTATTTGTTGAAGCTGGCAGGTCGTGATGTTGATATGGAGCGCAACGCCATCATGGATCCCGGATTTCTGATGGAGCAGATGGAGTTGCGTGAGGCTGTTGCGGAGATCAAGTCCATATCAAAGCCTGAGCAGGAAGTTGAGCGACTGGCGAATCAGGTAGATGCTGATATTCATCGATATCTTCAGCAGTTCGAAGGTTTCTGGGTGTCTGGGGCTGAACAGGATCTTGATCAGGCAGAAACGGTTGTCAGAAAGATGCAGTTCATGGTGAAGCTGGCGGCTGAACTGGAACAGCTGGAATCCGAGTTGTTGGACGAATAATCAGGAAGAGAAGAGGCAGATATGGCGTTACTGCAGATCTCCGAGCCGGGACAGGCTCCGGAACCTCATCAATACAAGCGTGCTGTAGGCATTGACCTGGGTACCACCAACTCCCTGGTCGCTGCTGTTCGATCAGGTGTTGCTGAGACGCTTCCTGATATCGATGGCAATCATACCTTACCTTCTGTTGTTCACTATGGCGAGCACGGGAATGATGTCGGCAACAGCGCAAAAGCCAGTGCGCTGGTTGACCCTGGAAATACCATTGTATCCGTCAAACGCATGATGGGGCGCGGGATTGAGGATGTTGATGCCCTTGGCGGTGTGTTGCCCTACCAGTTTGTTACCGACACTTCGGGAAAAAGCGAAGGAATGCCGTTCATCAAAACCCGATGCGGTGAAGTCAGTCCGGTTGAAGTGTCTGCCGAGATTCTCCGTTCCCTGGTTGGTCGTGCACAAGAGACATTAGGTGGCGATCTGGATGGTGCAGTGATTACCGTACCGGCGTATTTTGATGATGCCCAGCGACAGGCAACCAAAGATGCTGCCAAACTTGCAGGCCTGAAAGTGTATCGTCTGCTGAATGAGCCCACTGCTGCAGCCGTTGCCTATGGTCTGGATCAGGGGGGGGAAGGCATTATCGCTGTTTACGATCTTGGTGGTGGCACTTTTGATATCTCGATTTTGCGTCTGGAAAAAGGCGTATTTGAAGTGATGGCCACCGGTGGTGATACTGCCCTGGGTGGTGATGATTTTGACCGGCTGGTGGCGCGCTGGATACTTCGTGAGGCGCAGATTGATGAGTCCTCAATTAACCCATTGCAGCTTCGGGAAGCGATGGTTGAGGCTTGTCGGGTTAAGGAAGCTTTGACCGCCGGATCTGAAGTGGAAGTCAACTTTGGTGAGTGGCGAGGTACGCTGTCCCGTGGGCAGTTTAACGAACTGGTAGACTCTTTGATTGATCGTACCATCCGGGCATTCAGGCGATCACTTCGGGATGCCGGGCTGAAAGCCAATGAGATTGATGAAGTGGTTATGGTGGGGGGGTCTACCCGCGTGCCAAGGGTTCGTGAAAGGGTTGAGGCGTTTTCCGGCAGGCAACCCTTGACATCCATTGACCCTGATCGGGTCGTGGCCGTTGGTGCAGCCCTTCAGGCTAATGTTCTGGCTGGCAATAAATCGGCAGAAGATATGCTTCTGCTGGATGTTATCCCGCTCTCACTGGGGTTGGAAACCATGGGCGGTCTGATGGAGAGGGTGATCCATCGCAATACCACTATTCCCGTATGTCGAGCCCAGGAGTTTACCACTTACAAGGATGGCCAGACGGCCATGGTCATTCATGTCTTTCAGGGGGAGCGTGAATTGATTCGCGATAACCGCTCCCTTGCCCGGTTTGAGTTGCGTGGAATTCCTGCCATTCCAGCAGGCGGTGCTAAAATCCGTGTGACCTTTCAGGTGGATGCTGATGGCTTGCTCAGTGTTGCTGCAGAGGAACTGTCCACCGGGGTTAAGAGCAGTATTCAGGTGAAGCCTTCTTATGGTCTCAGTGATTCTGATATCTCCCGAATGCTGAAAGATTCGTTTGCCCATGCCAGCGATGATCGTGATGCAAGGGCGTTGCTCGAGCAGCAGGTTGAGGCTGATCGGGTTGTTGAGGCGCTGGTAGTTGCGCTGGATAAGGATGGTCAAACACTGCTTGATAAAGATGAATACAGTTCATTGCTGGCAGATGTTGAGTCGCTGAAACAGTGTCGTGAAACCGGCGATGCCAGGTCCATTGCCAGTGAAATTGAACGTATTGGTAAGTCCAGTGAAGAATTTGCTGCCCGTCGAATGAATCAAGGTATTCGTCAGGCTCTTTCCGGACAGAAGTTAGATGATTTGGAGGAGTTCTGATAATGACTCGTATCGTTTTTCTACCTCACGATGAGTTGTGCCCGGAAGGTGCTGTTATCGAAGTTGAGCCCGGAGTTACAGTGTGTGACGCAGCTTTGCAGAATGGTATTGAAATTGAACACGCCTGTGAAAAGTCCTGTGCCTGCACCACCTGTCATGTCATTGTCAGAGAAGGCTTCGACAGTATGGAAGAGCCGGATGAGCTCGAAGAAGATATGCTGGACAAGGCCTGGGGGCTTGAACCTGAGTCCCGGCTGAGCTGTCAGGCTGTCGTGGGCGATGAGGAGTTGGTGGTAGAGATTCCCAAGTACACCATTAACCAGGTTTCTGAACGTCGTTGATTTGTGTGGCTGGTCTGTTTGGGCTGTTTGCTGCTTTGTCCTTAACAGAACAGCTCAATGATCATGGAGTGGGGCAATGAGTTTAAAGTGGGCAGATGTTTATGATATCGCCATTGAGCTTTATGAGGCTTATCCGGATGTGGATCCCAGGTATGTCAATTTTGTTGATCTGAGAAGCTGGGTTCTGGCGCTGGACAGTTTTGAAGATGATCCTGAGCGTTGTGGTGAAAAGGTGCTTGAGGCCATACAGATGGCTTGGATTGAAGAGTCTGAAGACTGATTTTTTGGCTTTGAGGCTGAAAGAACTGACACTATCGACTCTATTGTATACAATGCTGCCAGGACTCCTGCTATGGACTGCCAGAGCTAACACATGGAAAGCTGAGAGAGTCGTACGTTTTTAATAAGTAATAACAATCCCGAAAGGGCACGAAAATGACAATCTGGAGATCGTAATGGCGGTAGAACGCACGTTATCCATTATAAAACCTGATGCAGTAGCCAAGAGTGTCATCGGTAAAATTCTTGCTCGTTTTGAACAGGCCGGGTTAAATGTTTTAGCGACCAGGATGATTCATCTTTCTGATGAGCAGGCCGGTGGTTTTTACGCTGAGCACAAGGAACGTCCATTTTATCAGGACCTGGTTGCTTTTATGACGTCAGGGCCTGTTGTGGTATCCGTCCTTGAAGGTGAGAATGCCGTAGCCCTGAATCGTGAGCTGATGGGCGCTACTAACCCGAAAGAAGCGGCAGAAGGCACTATTCGGGCTGATTTTGCAGAAACTATCGATGAAAATGCGGTTCATGGATCTGACTCAGTAGCATCTGCTGAACGTGAAGTGGCCTACTTCTTCGAAGGTTCAGAGATTTGCCCCAGAACGCGTTAATGGAATCAGCTTGCTGGCAAGTTGTCAGTTTGCCCTGGTCTGACCGTGTTCTGGGTGAACATGAGAATATAAGCCATCAGAAGGCAGGCCTTCTGATGGCTTTGAGGTATTAATAAGATGTCAGAATTGATCGAGCCATCTATCGATCAGGCCAGTGAGCTGGCTGGCGAGCTGTCCAGTCAAGCAGCAAAAGTCAATTTGCTGGGGCTTTCACGAAAAAAAATGGAAGCCTTCTTTCTCACTATTGGTGAGAAAAAATTCCGTGCTGAGCAGGTTTTGAAGTGGATTCATCATCATCGGGTTGATAATTTCGATGATATGACCAATATCAGTAAATCCCTTCGTGAGCGGCTTAAAGTCAATGCTGAAATTCGCGGTCCTGAGGTGGTCAGCAGCCATTTTTCTGAGGATGGAACCTGTAAGTGGGTTGTGCTGGTTGCCAGTGGCAGCTGTGTTGAAACGGTATTTATCCCTGAAAATGGGCGCGGAACACTATGTGTCTCCTCACAGGCAGGCTGTTCCCTGGATTGCAGTTTCTGTTCTACGGGTAAGCAGGGCTTTAACTCTGACCTGACGGTGGCTGAAATCATTGGCCAGGTGTGGGTTGCAGCCCGTCACTTTGGCAATGTACCGGCAAAGATGGATCGCTCCATTACCAATGTGGTCATGATGGGTATGGGCGAGCCATTGATGAACTTTGATAATGTCGTTGATGCCATGGGCCTGATGATGGACGACCTTGGCTATGGGCTTTCAAAGCGGCGGGTAACGTTGAGTACATCCGGTGTCGTTCCTGCGCTGAGAAAGTTAAGTGAGGTTTCTAATGTCTCGCTGGCAGTGTCACTGCATGCGCCAAATGATGAGCTGAGAAATCAACTGGTGCCGATTAACCGGAAGTACCCGCTGGATCAGCTGCTTGATGCCATACATCACTACATGAACAGTTTGACGGACAGTAAGCGGGTCGTTACGATCGAGTATACGTTGCTTGCCGGTGTTAATGATCAACCTGAACAGGCACAGCAGCTGATTGCTTTGCTGAAAAATCTGCCCTGTAAGATAAACCTTATTCCTTTCAATCCATTTCCTCATTCAGGATATGAAAGACCCAGCAATAATGCAGTGAGACGTTTTCAGGAAAGTTTGCAGCTGGCTGGTTTTAATGTCACCGTAAGAAAGACAAGAGGTGATGATATTGACGCTGCCTGCGGTCAGTTAGTGGGCAATGTAATGGATAAGACCCGGCGCAGTGAGCGCTACATAGCAGCCAGACAGGTATAAGCTGTTCGGGATGCATCTGTCATCCGGCAGGCTCCTGGAGGTTGCTATTCTCGACGGCGTCCCGGATATATTTATAAATTGCAAATGTGGGGATCAGCATGGGAGTCAAATTGAGGCCCATCGTACTACTGTTTTCTGTATCTCTGGCACTGACAGGCTGTGTCACCACTGACAGTCGGCCTGTGAATGAGAACAGGGTAGTGGTGGATTATATTAATCTTGCCAGAGGTTATCTTCAGGAAGGTTACTCGGAAAAAGCGATAAGGCCTCTTGAAAGAGCCCTTGAGATCGAGCCATATTCGGCCAGTGTCCATGGTATGTTGGGTATGGCTTATCAGCGTCAGGGGGAAGATCAGCTTGCCGAGCAGGCATTCAACAGGGCGCTGGCCATTGACCCTGATGCCTCGGACATACGCAATAACCTTGGTGCTTTCCTGTTCTCCAGAAACCGACTTCAGGACGCTTATCGTCAGTTTGAACTGGCTTCGAAGGATGTTGCTTATTCCCAGCGCAGCCGAACCTTTGAAAACCTGGGGATTGTTGCTTTGCGGATGGGCCAGTCTTCCTTGGCTGTTGATCACTTTACCCGGGCTCTTCGTCTTAACAGTAACTTACCAAGAGCTAATCTTGAGCTGGCCGCTATCTACAAAGAGCAAGGCGATCTCTACACAGGATGGCAGCACTACCAGGCCTTTGATGAGACGGCTGAACAGAGTGCCCGCAGCTTGTTACTGGGCATTGAGCTGGCAACGGCAAACCGGGCTCAAGGTAAAGCGGCCGGTTATGCGTTGAAGCTGGAAAGATTGTATCCCGGCTCTATGGAGCTGAAGCAATATCGGAGTCGATTGGGTCATGAGTGAACAGGATGCTCAGCAGGAAGAAGCTATTCAGACGTTTGCTCCCGGTGCTGTACTTGCTAAGGCCCGTAACTGTCAGGGGCTATCTATCCTTGAAGTGGCTGAAAGCCTGAAGATTACCGAAAGTTATGTAAAGGCTATTGAGGAGAGTACGTTTGATATGCTGCCGCAGGCGGCATTTGTCCGTGGCTACATTCGTAATTATGCGAAACTGGTGGGGCTTAATGGCGAAGATCTGGTTAAGGACTTTGATCATTTTATTGGTATCGATAGCCTGGAATCTCCGCGTTTGCAGGGTTCAAAGAAGTTGAAACCGCTGCGAGCCCACAGTGCGCCATCCCCAGTCCATGCTCTTGCGCTTTTGTTGCTTGTGTCGCTGGGAGGGTTTGGTTATTACTTGTGGAATAACTGGCTGGGTATCGAACCAGTCGCCGAGGTGGCCATTAGTGAAGGCTTATCTGAAGAGGAGGCTGAACCCCTGGTAAATTCTGATACTTTTGTTCCTGTTCCCTCTGTCGTGGAGATTAGCGAGAGCGTGGAGGAAGACGATATTCCAGCTTATGACGCCACCATTGTAAAAGAAGAATCGAGACTGGAAAAAGATGAACCTGTTCTGGAAGCGGCCAAGCCAGAGTTTCTTCCAATTGCCATGGCCAGTTCCGAGGTTGTTGATGCGACGAATGAGCCAAATTCACCGGTTGCTGATTTGATCAAGCCTCTTGTTATTAATTTCTCAGAAGATTGCTGGGTTGAAATAAAGGATGCTACCGGTGAAGTGCTGATTTCGGCCTTACAGAAAGCCGGATCTTCCATTAATCTCAATGTTTTTCCTCCAGTTAATCTGCGGTTCGGTAATACGCCCGGTGTCGACAGTATCCTGCTGGATGGCAAGCCGGTAGCCAAACCCAGCTCAAGTACTCGAGTGGCCAGTGTTTTGTTGACAGGCAACGGTCAGGGGTAAACAAATAATCCTTAAAACTCTTTCCCTTCGGTGAATAAACTCCCTGCAGTGATGGGCGCTCTCTAATGAGAGCTGTGGGATTGTCACACAAAGGCGTTAACGGTTATAGTTGCCTGCTTTTGATTGCGAACCGCCAAATCTCCTGTTCCTGACGAACCGGGTGATGTTGTGTGGTGCTTTAGGTAGAGGACATTTGAACTTGGGCAAGCAGCTTCAAGCCATCCGTGGGATGAATGATATTCTTCCCGAACAGACCCCTGTCTGGCAGTACCTTGAGCAGCAGGTACGCTCTGTCCTGAGCACTTATGGTTATCAGGAAATCCGGGTTCCGATTGTGGAAAGTTCTGCTCTGTTCAGTCGGGGTATTGGCTCTGGTACGGATATTGTTGAGAAAGAGATGTACACCTTTGAAGATCGTAATGGTGACAAGCTTTCCCTTCGTCCTGAGGCTACTGCCGGGGTTGTTCGCGCAGGCATTCAGCAGGGCCTGTTTTACAACCAGATTCAGCGGTTGTGGACTTTCGGCCCGATGTTCCGTTATGAGCGTCCTCAAAAGGGCCGTTATCGTCAGTTTCATCAAATCAGTGTAGAAGCCTATGGGATGACAGGTCCGGATATCGATGCGGAAATGATCATGATGACTGCACGGTTCTGGCAGAAGCTTGGTCTGTCAAAGCAGGTTACTCTGGAGCTGAATACCCTGGGTACTCTGGAAGCCCGCATCCGTTATCGTGAAGCTCTGGTGGCTTATCTCAAGGATTATGAGTCAGAGCTTGATGATGATAGCCGCCGTCGTCTGACCATCAACCCGCTGAGAATTCTGGACAGTAAGGATCAAAATACACAGAAAATTGTTGCCGGTGCCCCCGGGCTGTTCGACTACCTGGATGAAGAGTCACGGAAACACTTTGCACAGTTAAAGCATATTCTGGATGAGGCGGGTGTTGCTTATCGCGTTAATCCAAGACTGGTGCGCGGCCTCGATTATTATGGCAGAACCGTTTTTGAATGGGTGACAGAAAGCCTGGGTGCCCAGGGTACTGTGTGTGCCGGTGGTCGTTATGATGCCCTGGTTGAGATGTTAGGTGGCAAGCCGACACCTGCCGTAGGCTTTGCCATGGGTATAGAGCGTCTGGTGTTGATGCTGGAAACGCTTCAGTTACTGCCGGAATCCGTCTCTAACCGGGTGGATGTAGTGGTGGTTGCTGTTGGTGAGGGTGTTGGCCACAGAGTGCTTCCGGTAGTGGAAAGGCTTCGTGATGGATTGCCGGAACTGAAGATTCTGATGAATTGCGGCGGTGGCAGCTTTAAAGCGCAAATGAAACGTGCAGATCGCAGTGGTGCTGCCTATGCTCTCATTCTGGGTGAGGATGAGTTGGGTGCAGGGATGGTTACTGTGAAATCCCTGAGGACTGATGAAGCCCAGCAGCAACTGCCAATCGCCGATGTGGCAGGACATTTGCAAGCCAGATATTTGCAAAAAGTACTATAGAATACCGCTGTTCAGTAAACCGCTCGTTGATACGTTAGTACTATTAACGGCTTCAGGAAAGAAGTCAGGAGTAAAGGGTGAGTTACCAATCTGATGAAGAGCAGGTCCAACTGCTCAAGAATCTATGGAAAGACTATGGTCAGCCGGTTGTGCTGGGTGTTGCCATTACACTGGCAGCGGTTTCCGGTTACCAGTACTGGCAGAAGATGCAGAAGCAGGAAATCGCTGAAGCTTCAGCGCTTTATCAGAACTTGCTGGATACTATTTCCAATGGATCGTCTCTGGATCAGCAGGCCCAGTTTTCAGCGCCTCTGACTGAGGAGCAAAAAGCAACGGTAAGCCACGTTGTTGCTTCATTGCAAAATGATCATGGCAGTAGCCAGTATGCCGCGTTTGCAACGCTTTTTCTGGCCCGGCAGCAGGTGCAGGATAACCAGTTAAGTGCTGCCCGGGCTTCCCTGGAGTGGGTTCTGGCCCGGAAACCTGCAGCTGAAGTTCAGACAATGGCCAGTGTCCGGCTGGCAAGGGTGCTGATCAGTGAGTCTTCCGGGAATGGTCAACAGGCGCTTGATATCCTGACCAAACTGAATGCTGGCAAGTCTTATGAGGCAACTGTTGAGTCAGCAAAAGGGGATGCTTACCTTGCGCTTGGTGACCGTAAGCAGGCAGAGACGGCATACCGCAAAGCGGTCGATGCCGCACAGGATAATGGTCTGAATCGTCCGTTGCTGCAACTCAAGCTGGACGATCTGGCCGCAATGGCACCTCAGGAGGGATAATAAAATGGAGAGGTTACTCAAAGGCTCTTTGATTCTTCTGCTGATGCTGGGGCTTTCTGCCTGCAGTCTTTTTTCATCGGATGAAGAGGAGGTGAGAACTGCCAAACCTCTCCAGGCGATTGCTGAGGAAAAGGTCAAGCTGGTTGAAGTGTGGTCCAGGGGTGTTGGCAAAGGGGTTGGGAAGCGATTCGAAAGCCTGAAGCCAGCGTTGGATGGTGATAAAGTCTTTGTTTCTGGTGCAGAAGGTACTGTTTTTGCCCTTGTGCGTGATACCGGAAAGGAAGTCTGGAAGAAAAAACTCCATACCCGTATTGGTGGTGTCAGTGCCGCAGCGGGTATGGTGCTGCTAGGTACGCTGAATGGTGAAGTGATTGCCCTGAACCAGGAGAATGGTGATGAACTTTGGCGAGAGCGAGTCAGTAGCGAGATTCTCAGTGCGCCGGTAACGGATGGTTTCTATGTCGCTGTGCAGAGTATTGATGACCGGCTCACCGTGCTGGATGCTGAGAGCGGCCAGTATCTCTGGCGTCAGGAAGCGCTGCAGCCGGCACTGACGTTAAGAGGTTCAGCTGCACCACTGATCTTCAGTGAAGCGGTGTTTGCCGGGTTTGCCAGTGGCGAAGCAAAAGCCTTCCGTCTGAAAAATGGAGCGCCGCTGTGGAGTTCCAGGGTTGCTGCTCCTAAGGGCAGTACTGAGCTGGAACGGATGGTTGATATCAAGGGTACTCCGCTGATCGTTGGAGACACCATTTTCTTTGTCAGCTTCCAGGGTAATGTGGCCGGGCTGGATCTTTATAGTGGTCGGGTTCGCTGGTCAAAAGAGCTGTCCAGTTATGAATCCATGACAGAAGGTTTTGGTTCTATCTATCTGACCAGTGAAGCGAGTTATGTCAGTTCCATTGACCAGAGAACCGGTGCCTCTAACTGGCGACAGGAAGATTTTGAGTTCCGTCAACTATCAGCGCCAGCGGCGTTCAGCAGTTATGTTGTGGTCGGTGATGGTGAGGGTTATGTGCATCTGTTGTCACAGGTTGATGGCAGTCAGGCTGGACGGTTCAAGGCTGACTCTTCTGCAATTAAAGCTCAGCCCCTGGTGGATGGTGAATTGATCCTGGTGTTGTCGGCTGATGGTGAGCTGGTTGCTTTGAAGGAAAAAGCTTCCGGGTAAGCGGAAGCAAATTGCTGATTTAAGAATGTTGTCGGGCTGAATCTTTAAAAGGGTTCAGCCCGTTTTCAATTTCGGTCTGACGACCGATGCGCTGGGAGCGTCTTGTTCTGGATGGTTCCGCCGCTGCGTACTTTGTAATTTTGGTAAATCTTATGGTTCCTGTAATTGCCCTGGTGGGTCGGCCCAATGTTGGCAAGTCCACTCTTTTTAACCGTCTGACCCGTTCCCGGGATGCTTTGGTAGCCAATGTGGCCGGGTTGACCCGCGACCGGAAATACGGTGAGGGCAAGATTGGTTCACATCCCTATATTGTCGTGGATACCGGCGGTATCTCCGGTGATGAAGCGGGGATTGACTCTGCCATGGCAGAACAATCTCTGGCGGCCATCAATGAGGCGGATGTTGTCCTGTTTCTGGTGGATGCCAGGGCCGGATTGACAGCTGCTGATGAAATGATTGCTTTGCACCTTCGCAAGCAGGGCAAACAGTATCACCTGGTACTTAATAAGGTGGACAGGGTCGATGCTGAGCAGGCCGAGGCGGATTTTGCTTCCCTGGGTATTGGTGATGCCTATCATATTGCCGCCGTGCATGGGCGGGGCGTCAGCAATATGATCAATGACGTGCTGCTGGCGTGTGCTGACGGTGAGGCTGAAGAATCTGATGAGCTGTCAACCAGGCCAAGAGGTATCAAAATTGGTATCGTTGGTCGTCCCAATGTGGGTAAATCTACCCTGGTTAACCGCTTGTTAGGCGAGGAGCGTGTTGTTGTTTACGACCAGGCGGGAACCACCCGTGACAGTGTTTACATTCCTTATGAGCGTTTTGGTCAGGACTATACACTGATTGATACGGCAGGTGTTCGCAGACGGGGAAAGGTGTCCGAATCTATTGAAAAGTTTTCGGTCATCAAGACGCTGCAGGCGATTGAAGATGCCAATGTGGTGGTTCTGGTTCTGGATGCCCGTGAAGGTATTGTAGAGCAGGATCTGCATCTACTGGGCTTTGTTCTGGACGCAGGTCGTGCTGTGGTCATTGCACTGAACAAGTGGGATGGCATGGAAGAAGATCATAAAACGCAGGTAAAGGCAGAGCTGAAGCGTCGACTCGGGTTTATCAATTATGCCCGCATTCATATGATTTCGGCAAAACACGGTACCGGTGTCGGCAATCTTTATGACTCTATTGAAGAGGCTTATGAAGCGGCGACCAGCAAACTGTCGACCAATCGTCTGACGCGAATTCTGGAGGATGCCGTTAAGGAGCATCAACCGCCCATGGTCAATAATCGCCGTATTAAGCTGCGTTACTGTCATGCTGGTGCCATGAATCCGCCAACGATTATTATTCATGGTAACCAGACTGAGCGGGTACCGGCGGCTTATCGACGTTATCTGGAAAATACCTTCCGTAAAGTGCTGAAGATTATGGGGACGCCTATTCGAATTGAGTTCCGCTCGGGTGATAACCCGTATGCGGAAACCAAAGAGCTTGATCAAAGGCAGGCTCATCGAAAGCGCAGAGTTGAAAAATCTGCACAGTTTGCCAAAGAAAAGCGTAAGACAAAACGTTCCTGACTGCCCAGAATGCTCGGGGTAATCGATGAAAAACAATCTGTTCGAACACATACCTGAAGAACTACCTGAAGAGCTGTTTGAGACTCTGCAGGAATCCGGTGGCGTTAAGATAGAACGGATTGTTTCCCGTGGTCATACGACGGCAATAGGGGAGTGGTATGACCAGTCCTGGGATGAGTGGGTGATACTGTTAAGTGGTTCAGCTGTGCTGGAATTTGATGGGGAAAGAGCTTCTGTCACTCTCCATGCCGGTGATTATCTTATGCTGCCTTCCGGCTGCAGGCATCGGGTCGCCTGGACTGAACCCGATGTTGATTCCATCTGGCTAGCTGTTCATATTAGTTTGTGATTTTTTCCACTTTGCTGATAGCCTCGCCCTCAAAGAATCGTGTGGTCACCAGATCGCCTTCACGCAGCTGCTGGCTGCTTCTGATAATCGCATCGCCAGCCATGGTGATAGCATAGCCCCTGGAAAGGGTTGCCAGAGGGCTCACAGCGTTCAATTCTCCCGAAACTTTCTCCAGCTTCAGTTGGCGTTTTTCCAGGCTATTCGATATGAGCTGAATCAGCTTTTGCCCCATGTGTTCATTACGGTTTTTCAGCAGTTCCAATTTGCGTTGGGGGTTCTGCTGATGTGCCCGATTTCTGACCCGGCCCAGGCTTGATTGAGCCCGTTCCAGTGTCAGGGTAATGGCCTGTTTTAACCGGATTTCCAGATCATCCAGCCGCTGGCTATTGTCTCTCAGACGCTCTCCGGGGTGTCTTAACCGTTTTTGCAGGTTATCAAACTCTCTCTGGCTTAATTGCAGCTTATGGCGTGTCAGTGTCGTGAGCTTTCTGCTGATCAGGTTAAGCTGATTTAATAGGGTTTCGCGATCCGGGCTGAGGATTTCCGCCGCTGCTGATGGGGTCGCGGCCCGGTGATCAGCAACAAAGTCAGCAATGGTGAAATCAATTTCATGACCAACGGCACTGACAATAGGGATAGGGCAGTCTGCAATCGCTCTGGCGACCAGTTCTTCATTAAATGGCCACAAATCTTCCAATGAGCCACCACCACGACCAATAATCAGTACATCAAACCGGTTAGCGCTTTCTGCCAGTTTTAATGCAGTGACCAGTTCGTGTTTCGCCTGCTCTCCCTGAACTGAGCTGGGAATAATGGTGATCGGTATGGCAGGAAAGCGTCTTTTCAGTACGGTTAGAATATCCCGAATGGCTGCTCCGGTGGGTGAGGTGATCACTCCGATATGTTTTGGGTGAGCGGGCAGGGGTTGTTTGCGCGTGATGTCGAACAGGCCTTCAGTGGCCAGTTTTGTCTTGAGAACCTCAAAGGCTTTCTGGAGGTCGCCGGTACCGGCATTATCCATGTGTTCAACAATCAGTTGATAGTCGCCTCTCCCTTCATACAGGCTCACACGCCCTCTTACCATAAGCAGCATGCCTTCAGCAGGGACAAACTTAAGCGCCTGGTTACGGTTGCGGAACATGGCGCAGCGGATCTGTGACTGTTTGTCCTTCAGGGTGAAATACCAATGCCCGGAGCTGGGACGGGCCAGTCCGGATATTTCGCCCTGAACACGGACATTATTGAAATTCATCTCCAGCAATCGCCTGACTTTACCATTTAACTCCGTAACAGAGAGGGCTTTTGCGGATGCCTTGGCGTTTTGCGTCGGTGTATCTGTAAAGTGGTGCATGGATCAAAGCCTGGCAGGAGATTATTGGTTTTTTGATATTCTGCCTGAATAAGTGGTTTAGCTGAAGGTGAACTATAGGGTATAGTTGTCCGAATTTTTTTCCCATAAACTCTTGGTAACAGGCAATGCTGAGAATTGCACAAGATGCACTCACCTTCGATGATGTCCTCCTACTGCCCGGCTACTCCGAAGTCCTCCCCAAAGATGTCTCCCTGAAAACGAAACTGACTCGCGGTATCGAGTTGAATATTCCGCTGATTTCTGCAGCGATGGATACCGTTACCGAAGCGTCTCTGGCCATTGCCATGGCTCAGGAAGGCGGGATTGGGATTATTCACAAGAATATGCCGCCCGAGCAGCAGGCCGCTGAAGTTCGCAAGGTTAAGAAGCACGAAAGTGGTGTGGTCAAAGACCCGATTACCATTGATGCCAGTGCCACCGTCAGAGATCTTCTGGAGCTGACCTCCAGACATAATATCTCCGGTGTTCCCGTGCTGTCTGACAGCGATCTGGTGGGTATTGTTACCAGTCGTGACGTCCGGTTTGTCTCCAATCTGGATAAAGCCGTTTCCGAGATCATGACCCGGAAAGACCGTCTGGTGACGGTTCAGGAAGGCACTGATCCGGAGACCGTTCGCCAGCTTCTGCACAAGCATCGTATTGAAAAAGTGCTGGTGGTTGATGGTCAGTTCAATCTCACCGGTATGATGACCGTTAAGGACATCAAAAAGGCCCAGCAGTACCCGAATGCGTCGAAAGACAGTCAGGGGCAGTTGAGAGTGGGGGCAGCGGTCGGTACCGGGGCGGAAACGCCTGAACGTGTTGCTGCCCTGGTGGTTGCTGGCGTTGATGTCATTATCGTAGACACGGCTCATGGCCATTCCCGTGGTGTGATTGAGCGAGTGAAGTGGGTGAAGGAAAACTACCCGCAGGTTCAGGTGATCGGCGGTAATATTGCCACCGCCGAGGCAGGCAGGGCCTTGGTCGAAGCAGGTGCTGATGGTGTTAAAGTGGGCATTGGTCCGGGCTCTATCTGTACTACCCGTATTGTGACCGGTATTGGTGTGCCTCAGATCAGTGCGGTTGCCAATGTGGTTGAAGCGCTGAAAGATACCGGAGTCCCTGTTATTGCCGATGGTGGTATCCGTTTTTCCGGTGACCTGGCAAAAGCGATTGTTGCCGGTGCCAGCACCGTCATGCTGGGCAGTATGCTGGCAGGTACTGAAGAAGCGCCGGGTGAAGTGGAACTTTACCAGGGGCGAAGCTACAAAGCCTATCGTGGTATGGGCTCTCTGGGGGCAATGTCTCAGGCTTCCGGTTCCAGTGACCGTTATTTCCAGAGCGCGGAAGGGGGTGCTGAAAAGCTGGTTCCGGAAGGTATTGAAGGCCGTGTACCTTACAAGGGGCCTCTCCATGCCATTATCCATCAGATGGTGGGTGGCTTGCGTGCCGCGATGGGTTATACCGGTTCTGCTGATATGGAAACCATGCGTACACGGCCACAGTTTGTTCGCGTGACCAATGCCGGTATGGCCGAATCCCATGTTCACGATGTAACGATTACCAAAGAAGCGCCTAACTACCGTGTCGGTTAAGACTGCTTCACAGTGTTGTTCATCTTGAAACTTGCAGCCGGACAGAAATGCGATAGCTTCTGACCGGCTGCTTACTTTCAGTAAGGGTAAATCTCCCGGCCTTGCTGATCACAGGACTTAGAGATTAATCATGTCCCAGGATATCCATTCAGACCGCATTCTGATTCTTGATTTTGGTTCCCAGTACACCCAGCTTATCGCCCGAAGAGTTCGTGAGATCGGCGTTTATTGTGAACTTCATCCTTACGATATGGATGATGGCGCTATTGGGGAGTTCAACCCGAAAGCGATCATTTTGTCCGGCGGTCCTGAATCTGTAACCGGTGATAACTCCCCAAAAGCCGCTGACATTGTTTTTCATCTCGGCGTTCCTGTGCTGGGCATCTGTTATGGCATGCAGACCATGGCTGAGCAGATGGGGGGCAAGGTCAGTACCTCTGATCTGCGTGAGTTTGGTTATGCCCAGGTTCAGCTGGAAGAGAAAGTGCGCCTTTTTGATGGCATCGAAGACCATGTCTGTGAAGGTGGCCATCTTACCCTGGATGTCTGGATGAGTCATGGTGATAAAGTGACCGACATACCTGATGGCTTTGTGGTTGCTGCTTCGACCGGTTCCTGCCCGGTTGCTGCCATGGCTTGTGAAGAAAAGCACTATTACGGCGTTCAGTTCCACCCTGAAGTGACACATACCACCCAGGGATTACGAATTCTAGAGCGCTTTGTGGTTGATATTGCCGGGTGTCAGAAGCTGTGGACGCCAGGCAAGATCATCGATGATGCTATTGCCCGTATTCGTGAGCAGGTGGGCGACCAGAGGGTGTTGCTGGGACTCTCTGGTGGCGTTGATTCCAGTGTAGTAGCGGCGCTGCTGCATAAGGCTATTGGTGATCAGCTGGTCTGCGTTTTTGTTGATAATGGTCTGCTGCGTCTCCATGAGGGCGATCAGGTTATGGCCATGTTTGCAGAAAATATGGGGGTTCGGGTCATTCGTGCGGATTCAGAAGCGCTGTTCCTGAGTCGTCTGAGCGGTGTTCAGGACCCTGAAGACAAGCGCAAGATTATTGGCAATACCTTTATCGAAGTGTTTGATGAACATGCCGGTGCGCTGGACAACATCGCTTTTCTGGCCCAGGGCACCATCTATCCGGATGTTATTGAATCTGCTGGCTCAACAACCGGTAAGGCGCATGTCATCAAGTCCCATCATAATGTGGGTGGGCTGCCGGAAGATATGAAGATGGAGTTGGTCGAGCCTCTGCGTGAGCTGTTTAAGGATGAGGTTCGTACCATTGGTCTGGAACTGGGTCTGCCTTATGACATGGTATACCGTCACCCATTCCCGGGGCCTGGGCTCGGTGTTCGTATCCTGGGTGAAGTTATGAAGGAATATGCGGATATTCTTCGCCAGGCGGATGCTGTTTTTATTGAAGAACTGCGTAAGGCCGACTGGTATCAGAAGACCAGCCAGGCTTTTGCTGTATTCCTGCCGGTGAAATCCGTTGGCGTGGTGGGAGATGGTCGCCGCTATGAGTATGTTATTGCCCTGAGAGCGGTGGAAACCATCGACTTTATGACCGCTCGCTGGGCTCACCTGCCTTATGATCTGCTGGAGAAAGTCTCTAATCGGATCATCAATGAAATTGAGCATGTTTCAAGGGTGACCTATGATGTATCCAGTAAGCCACCGGCTACGATTGAGTGGGAGTGATACAGTTATTACTAAATGTAATATATAATCCCTGTCCTTATATTTGCTTTGGGTATTTATATCGGGAGCAATGGTGC
Source organism: Endozoicomonas sp. YOMI1 (assembly GCF_024606345.1). Lineage (GTDB taxonomy): Bacteria > Pseudomonadota > Gammaproteobacteria > Pseudomonadales > Endozoicomonadaceae > Endozoicomonas. The sequence continues at coordinate 30,163 of NZ_JAHHPM010000328.1, read as the reverse complement.
ATAATGCGCCCATTCAGGGGTGATGTAGTGAGTACATTCTTGCTATGTTCCTGCCTGTGATCCTCTTTCCCTAGTTAGAGGCGCGCTGTTTATCAGTAAATCGGAATAGGGTGACGTCCGTAGTCCGGTTGAAAGGAAATGGCGCCGAAGTGAGGCTGGTGGTCTATCAGCCTCGCTGGTAGTGCGTCGAATAGGTGTACTACTGTCACAGTTTTTACTGTGGAGAGCTAACGGGTACCAGAGAGCGCTGATGAGGTTTTCTTTAAACGCGCTTCCTCCATGTACGCTTGCCTCCTGATCTAATTACAACTGGTTCACTCATCCTGATAAGCATTGGAATAACGGGCATGGGTGATCAATAAACGAGATCAGTTTTATGGAAATAACCAGTTTCAGTGATTCGTCGTTATCTTTACTGGCCCCAGCCATCGCAATTTTTCTGGCAGTAATAACCCGGAAAGTATTATGGTCTCTGGGCGCAGGTATTGTCACCGGTGCTTTACTGCTGACCGGCTTGAACCCGCTTATCACCATTCGCCGAATTTTTGATGGGTTTGTGGGTGTGTTTTGGGATGAGGGCCTTAATTTAAGCAATATCTATATTCTGTTGTTTTTGCTGGTTCTGGGTGTGATCACCAGTCTGATCAGTATTTCTGGTGGAGCCAGGGCCTTTGGTGAGTGGGCTTGTCAACGTGTCAAGACCCGTCAGGGCTCACAGGTACTGACGGTTTTTCTCGGTGTTATCATCTTTATTGATGATTATTTCAACAGTCTTGCCGTGGGGAGTATCAGTAAGCCGCTTACTGATCGACACAAAGTCTCAAGAGCCAAGCTCGCTTATTTGATTGATTCGACCGCTGCCCCAATCTGCGTAATTATGCCAATTTCAAGCTGGGGTGCTTATATCATTGCCCTGGTGGGTACTATTATGGCGACCCGCGGTGTTGGCGGTGATAGCCCGGTCTTTTCATTCCTGGCCATGGTTCCCATGAACCTTTATGCAATTTTTGCGCTGGCGCTTGTTTTCTGTACCGCAGCCATGGATCTTAATGTTGGTCCCATGGCTAGGCATGAGAGTGCAGCGCTTGCTAGCACTCTGTTTGATGCCAATAAGGGTAACCCTCCGGGGGCTCCTGCTTTGGAAGAAGATAAAAATGGCCGTGTGGCTGACCTGGTTTCACCGATTCTGGTGTTGGTACTGGCAACGATGGCTGCCATGATCTGGACGGGGTATACCGCTCTTGCTGGTGATAATCAGGCATTTTCCATTCTGGGCGCATTTGAGAAGACCGATGTTACGTTATCATTGATCAGTGGTGGTATGATTGGTCTCCTGTTTTCGATAGCCCGGTTGCTGAGCCGAAATATCTCTGGTAACACCAGGAAGAAAGCGATCGTTGAGGGCAGCAGGTCAATGTTGCCAGCTATTTATATTCTTGTGTTTGCCTGGGTTCTGACTGGAATAATTGGCCAGCTGGAGACCGGTAAGTATCTGGCTGGCCTGGTTAGTGGGAATATTTCTCCCAGTTTCCTGCCCATGATGCTTTTTATTGTCTCTGGCGTGATGGCCTTTGCTACCGGAACCAGTTGGGGCACCTTTGGTATCATGCTACCAATTGCCGGAGATATGGCGGCTGCAGCTGACATAGCCATGATGCTACCCATGTTGGCTTCTGTACTGGCCGGTGCTGTGTTTGGTGATCACTGCTCTCCGATTTCTGACACGACAATCCTTTCGTCCACCGGGGCATCCTGTCACCATATGGATCACGTCAATACTCAGCTTCTTTACGCGCTTAGCATAGCGGCTGTAGCAATGTTCGGATACCTGGTAATGGGGATCACTCACTCGATTTCGTTAGGCTTTGTTGCATCACTCGTGGCGTTTACAGGCCTTGTTATTCTGTTCAGAAGAATTTCTTTGAAATCCCGCTCATTGGCGCCAGCTTCCGGTCATCTGGTCAAGTAATTAAGCTGCACTATGCTTAAAGAGAGGCAGGGAAGCTTTTTTGAACTTATTTAAATCAAGGGCATGGATGATATGAGCTTTGAACAATTGATGAATTCATACGCCGCTCGTCAGCAGATGGGTAAACTGGAGTATGAAAACGACAGATATTCTCTGGTGGTTAATGATCGGGTAGAGGCTGCCTGTTTTCAGGTCAATGGCCGCTTTTATGCTTATAGCATCATTGCAAAGCTGCCTGAGGAAAATAGTAAGCGTGAAGAACTGTTGATCAGGCTGCTGGAAAAAAATCTGGCTCTGGTTGCCTATGAGCGTGTTTCATTGTGTATCGACCCTGATGAAAATGCACTGGCTCTATATGCTTCTGCTCCGATAAAGAGTCTCAGTGTTGATGTTATTGAAGAGGCAATTGTAGCATTGGCTAATAATCATGAACTTTTTGTAAAATGGATTGGTCAAAGTGCCCCCCCTTCAGGCTCTGCCATGATGTTCATGCCCTAATAGAAGCCGCTGTCAGTTCGATATATAAGGTATGTCAATGATTAGAGTTGTTCGATATGCCTTCGAAAAAGCAGCAATCCACTGGTTCCTCAGTATTTGGTTGCCTGGTTGCCAGTACTGAAGCTGCCTATTTCAACGGACTCCGGCGTGCCAATGACGGATTTCTGAAAGCAATCATTCGTTACAGTCGATTCAAAGAGATACATATATTTTCCCCTCAGTCGTTATTGCCGGAGTTGAGATCCGGCTGGGAATCTTTTCTTCAGCATTACGGCAGTGATAAAGCAATCCATTTCTTACCGGCTCATGAGTTAAACCGGTATTTTTCCGGGATCAGGTATCAGGTTTTTCATCAGGGGGATCCCTGGGTTGGTCATCTCGCAGCGCTTCGTGATGCTTACTGTGTAGAACCATTTCCTATTACGGGTCGGGCACATACGCTGAGTACAGACTCAAATATGTCAAATACTCGCGATCTTCTGTTGTCACCGCTAAAAAGCTGTGACGCAATTTTATGCAGCAGCGAAGCGCAGAAAAAAGTGATGATGCGTTTGTTGTCTGCAGCTAGTTCCAGTATTTCTGATCATATTGGTGTGGCTATACCCTATAAAGGGAGTGTTGTGAAGCTGCACCTGGGGATAGAGCCTGATGAATTCTATGCAGGTAGTAAAGAGGAAGCCAGGGGATTATTGGGTGTTGATCATGAGTCTTTTCTCATTTTAACCCTTGGCCGGATTGCTCCTTCAAACAAGATGGATCTCCATCCGGTATTGCTGGTAATGAATGATCTGGTGGAGGGTTATGGACACCGAAATATCAAGTGGATCATTGCGGGTGCAGGAGATGCGGGCAGTTCAACTGTGCAGTCCCTGTTAAAACAAGCCTATGATTTAAATCTTGAAGGCTGTGTTCGCTTTGAGCTGGAAATTGCAGATGACCGTAAACATCAATGGCTGTCAGCCTGTGATCTGGTTCTGACGCTTTCGGATAATATTCAGGAAAGTTTTGGCATCGTACCACTGGAAGCAATGGTTAATGGCAAGGCTATTGTTTTATCTGACTGGAATGGTTATTCGGAACTGGTTGAGGATGGTGTCAGTGGCTGTTTGATTGAAACCTTATCGACAGATTTGGATGATCTTGCCCGTCCGCTTGGTTCATTATTAACGGACCATGCTCATTTGCTTCAAGCCCAGGGGACGGCGGTTAATTTGAGCCAATGTTCAGAGAAAATTCATCAGCTGATTCAGGAGCCTGAGCTTCTGTCGACCATGGGAGAGCGGGGAAGGCAGAGAGTATTTGAGAATTATCGATGGGAAGCCATTGTTGATGAATATCATCAATTGGTGAGTGGCCTGAATAAAGACGCTGATCAGATTTTCCGACTAAATAAAAGGCCTGTGGGACTTCCTTATCATCAGATATTTGAGCATTACCCTGCCAGTCAGTTGGCAGATGACCAGTTTCTTAAGACAACGGATCGAGGCGTTAGATTGTTGCTAAGATCCGAGCAGTTTGTTCACTATACCGAGATGGACTCATTGTTAAAAACGGACCTGATTGAGCAGATAGCCTCTATTTGTTTATCCGGTTGCCATTTGACGGACTTGAAGGGGAGGTTTTCTCAGGAACCGGCACTTCTGTTGAATATTATGTGGATGTGTAAATATCAACTGCTAACCCTTACCGATAAACCGTTAATAAAGCAGGCTAACAATCAAAAAAGATGGTGGCCTGAAGAGCAAAGGCTACCGGCTGAGGTGACGGTGCATCTTGATTGTGCCGAACCTCATCGTTTCAGACTTCTGGAGCCTTTGCTTCGCTGGCTGGATTTGCAGCTGGCGTTTTACCATAACCAGCCAGAAAATCCTGAGTTTCGAGCGAGCCTGCTAAAGCCTTTTGCTGCAAAGCTGGATGGCCAGCTGTTACAGGCGATTGCCTGGGTTGCTGAGATAAAGGAAACTATGCAATATACCGATGTGTTGGACTATGTCATTGAGCAGGGCGGGCTGGTATTCCTGAGTGCTGAATTTCCTTTGTGGTATCGTTTGAATCGCTTATGGGTTATCCGTGCACTGAAAGACTTTAAAAAATTATTTGCCCGGTTTTACAGAGATCTTGGGGATGTAAATCAGCTGTTTTCTGATCGTTGGCAACAGCCAGCGCAGAGTATTGCCCGCCTTGATTTTCCATTAAGTACTTCGTCTTCTTGCATGATTGCAATTATCAGTTGCGATAATGGCGAGAAGCTGGTTTATAAAAACAGGGATTTGGCTGTCGAACGTCAGATTATCGGGCATACTGCTGATAATAGTAATATCGCCGGTAAGCTTAACCAATGGCTGGGTGGGCAGCCCGGGCTGGCAACCATAAGGATATTGTCAGGATCTTCTGATGGCGCTTACGGCTATTGTGAGTTTGTTGATAAAGGTCTCAATGAGGCGCTGGATGACCAGCAGATAAACGATTATTACCAGCGCCTGGGAGTTATTGCTGGTCTATCGATCCTGTTGGGAATGGGAGATGTTCATAACCGGAATGTTGTATCCAGAAATGGCATACCTTACCTCGTGGATGTTAAAGCCGCTTTCTGTCCAGGTGTTATAAAAGCGTTCGAGTCTGAGTTGAATGATCCCCAGAGAGCCTTCTGTGGCATGGATAACAGCTTTATGCTCACGTCTCTTTGGAGCGTTTTTGAACAGTTTCACTTTAATGGTTATCGGGATTGCTTATTCCAGTTGGTTAATGGTGAGTTGATCGAGATGCCACTGGTTGAAGAGAGTCTGGTTATCAATAATTTGGTTCGTACCAGTGAGAGTGACTCGTTATCGAATATCAAGCCATTTCTTTGTAGTCAATATGCCAGCGCTTTTGAGAAAGGCCTTGATGCTACGTTCAGGGTCGTCGTGGATCATCACGATGACTGGTGTGCGCTTTTGGAAGGTTGTAAAGAAATGACTGTTTGTCACTTACCGCGTTTAGATCAGCAATTTTATTGGCAACAGAAAGTGAATCTATGGACTTTTAATGGCTTTCAGGCATTTTCAGGAAAGCGTCTCAGAGGTTATTTTGACAGGGTGATAAGACGGTTATGTCAAGGTGCAGAAGAGATTCAACGCTGGGGTGAACCTGAGTGGTTTGAACCTGCAACAGAGCTGTCAGACGAGTTGGTGAAAAATTTGCTTTCTGGTTCAATTACAGAGTTCAGGCGTGAAGTTGGAGGGAAGGGGATATTCGGTGAGTCTGGTTCCAGGCTATCTGAAAAGATGATTTCTGATCATTATTTTTCAGTTGATACGTTAAGCAAGTCTGTCCGTCTGGTGCAGAATATGTCGGAAAATCCCGAGAAAATGGAGCGTTTTTTAACGTTTATTACGGCGGTAGTAAAGCAGTGGATGATTGAAAAAGCTGTGCCGGGGAAAGGCTTCCCGGAAGCTTTGCGAGACAAGCTTCCGGAATAAGCTATTGGCCGTGGATGTTGGCAAGAAGTTCCCTGGCCATTTCAGCGGGTTCCACCTCTTTTGAAGACATCAGTGGTTTTAGATAGTCTTCACTTTCTTTATTTCGTCCCTCGAACATCAAAGCTAATCCCAGAAAAGCCTTGATAGTAGGGTCATCAGGGTGCTTTGCCAGACCTTCCTTGTGCAACAGGTCAATAGCTTCCTGATGACGTTTTCGATTCATGAACTCAAGGGCAAAACCAATGGTGCTAAGTGGGCTGTCAGGTCTGGCAGCTTCAATACCGTTGAAAATACCAAAAGCATGTTTTGGCAGTCCGGTGCCACTGGCCATAAAGCCAATATCTGCCAGAGTTTTTAAAAGCTTGTCATCAATCATTGCTGACTATCTCCATCCATAAAATTAGTTTAGAGCTTCTGAATAATACTCTGTATCGTATCCTTGATGGATTTGACGATACTTGAACGAAGACCTTCAACAATCATGTATTTGTTGAACTCTACCTGGAACTCAACCATGTCCTTGGTACTGTTAGGATCCATATTGGCGACACGGTTTTTCAGTGCAGTATCAAGTGCTTCTGCCTGACTTCCGAATGTTTCAGATACTTTGTCAAAGCTGAAACCGGCGCTTCCTGGCTGATTGTAATTCGGGTTGTAGGTATCCTGGTATGCCATGGCTGAGTTCCCTCTCAGGCTTTTGATTGACCGTGATGCTGTTTCCAGCTCTTATCAACAACCTCCATAGCCGCAACTACAGCGGTTAGCAGACTGTCGATTTTTGAAAAATCTTCCGGAGCTGCGCCTTTATCTTTTAATCCTTTCAGGCGAGTCGCTTCAGAGAGCAAATGATTAAGGATCTGATCCCGGTAAGAGCCGTCCTTATCTTGAATCAACTGTTCTTCAGTTGTTGAGAGAAGAATATTCTCTTCATTTTTTGATTTGTCCGTCACGGTTCCCTCCAAGACGGTATTTGATTCTGTCAGTTCCGTTAGCTAGTAAAAGATACTCAAGGTTAATATCTTCAATTATATACCCATTAGAAAGTTTTGCCCCTATCAGGTACTTGGAACCATCTATCAGTATCACGTAAGGCACTTTGCCCATACTGATACCGCGTATATTTAACGATAAAGGTGACTGACTGTCGGTTAGCGTACCTCCTGCGTACTTAGTGGCTAATTCAATGGATGGGTTGTTGGCGTATTTTTTCTGAAACTTGGTTACTACCGTTTGCAGGTCATAAACTTGTCCTTCATCCAACAGATGCCCTTTCAGGATCACCGTTTGATCCCGGACGACAACATGAATTCTTGGTATCAGCCCTTTTTCCCGAAGCATGGATTTGAGAGTATTTACCCGACTAATCTGGTTTTCAACCTGATCAACAACCGAAATAAGTCCATAAATCTCCTGTTTGAGCATGCTGATAATGCTATCAAGTTCATCAGAAGTTGAAACATATCCGGTTAACACCAGTGACCCGGGGGTATTATCCAGCTCAAGCTCAAGTTTGTCATAGCCACGGTCTCTGAGGAGTATTTCAGCGTTATCACGCATTTCATTCATAACAATGACTTGCGAATTAAAAGGAATACCCTGCTTTCTGAGAAATTTTTGCAGTTCAAGTTTGTCCTGAAGTGTTTGTGTATAACCTGAAGCGAGCAATGATTTGTCGGGCAGCTGTTTGAACTTTACCTCTTTGAGTCCAAGTTGCTCTCTGGCCTTTGCCGAGATTTCGAGAACTCCCGGGATGTTTGTTAATTTTTGTACATCGGTATCCGTGTTGGAAATAATCAGACCCATGCTGGCTATCACTAGTAGCAGTGCGACTGGAATAGCGGCAAGCCATCTTTTATCAATACTTGCTAAAAAGGATGTATCATCAAATTCATCCTCCTCGTCTTCATCCTCATCTTCATCTTCATCATCTGACAGTGACTGCTCAAAGTCAGATCCAGATAGATCAGGCTCATCTGCTTCAGGTGGCTGCTCGTCCTCGTTGACAGTCAGTTCCTGTGTTGGGGGTGGCGCTATTTTCGGAAGTGCAAGAGATGGCCACTCTGCATCAGCAGGGCCAATAGCTATGAAAAGGCTGCTTGAGGTAACAATATCAAAGTGGCGATACTGAATACTCGAGCCAGCGGGCTCGCCATTTACATATAGATGAGTATCCGCTGTGCTTGATTGGATTTTGACCTTGCCATCATTAGAAATCTCAATAATGAGCTCGATATCATTCAGGTTGTCGTCGGTTAAGACAAGGTCACAACCATCATCTTTTCCTAAGGAGTACCTGCCCGGCTCGATGGGAATCTCGGCACCAATATGATTACCGGAGAGTATTTTCAGGTAAAATTCAGTCATAAATTACCTCCTGCCACGCTATAGCAGAAAATGATCTGACTGGGCTCTTAGACGGTTTTATGGTCAACATCCTGTTGATTCTGTCCGTAGTTATTACTGGTGTCTTTACGTGCTCTGACTACCTGCGTAAATTGAGTCCTAAAAATAGATTAAGGTAAAAAAAACGTCATTGCCAGAGATTACATAATAATTATTCGGCAAATTCGTCACTAAATAGATGCCTGTCGATAAAATGTTGGGTAATATTACCTGAAAAGGTTGAATAGCCCTAATAACAATAACCATAAAAATAAGAGGCGCAGTGTTATGGATGCATCATTCTGGAATGGTAAAAGGCCTCCGGGGGTTGGTAATGCTGTTAACCCTGATGAATATTCCAGTATTTTATCTGTGATCAATGCTTTTTTAAATGAGAATAGCTCGCATCCGGCATTTACGGGCATTGGTCATACACTGACCTATTCTGACATTGATCTTTATAGTCAGCAGTTTGCAGCATATATCCAAAGAAATACTGATCTGCAACCGGGGGATCGAATTGCGATTCAGATGCCCAATCTTCTACAGTACCCAATTGTCGTTTATGGAGCGTTGAGAGCAGGGTTGGTTATTGTAAATACCAATCCGCTTTATACTGCCCGGGAAATGTTGCACCAGTTCAAAGACTCGGGAGCAAAGGCATTAGTATTTTTTGAAAACTTTGGCGATCTCGTTGAAGAGGTGGTTGGTCAGACAGATATAAAGTATCTTTTTGTGACCCGGCTTGCTGATATGGTTCCAGCTCCGAAACGACAGGTTGTTAATTTCCTGGTCAAATATGTTAAGAAGATGGTGCCAAGGTATTCCTTACCCAAAGCGGTTCCGCTGCTTGACACCTTCAGAGCTGGAAAAGCCTGTGACTATCAGCCGGTTCGAGAGGGTAAGCTTTCTGATCCTGTGGTACTTCAATATACTGGTGGTACTACCGGGGTTGCCAAAGGTGCCATTCTTACTAACAGAAATTTGATAGCAAATATGCTTCAGTCCCAAGAGATGCTGTCTCAAGTGGATAAACAGGGGCAGAAAATCTTAAAAGCGGGACAGGAAACTCTTATAGCGCCTTTACCTCTTTATCACATATATGCCTTCACAGTGCATTTAATGTGTATGCCGTTTATGGGGAATCACAGTATTCTGATAGCTAACCCGAGAGATACAGGCACATTCATTAAGTTGATTAAGCCGTGGCGTTTTACTGCCTTTATTGGTCTGAATACATTATTTGCCAGCTTGTTGAATCATCCAAAATTTAAAGAGTGTGACCTTTCAGGTTTAAAGGTAACTTTATCCGGAGGGACTGCGCTGCAAGAGGCAACGGCTCAAAGGTGGCATAAAGAGACCGGGTGTATTGTTTCTGAAGCTTATGGGTTAACAGAGTGTTCTCCCGCCGTTTGTATGAATCCAGCCGGTGATTTGTCACAGCCAGGTACTGCGGGCCTGCCAATACCTTCCACAGAGCTGAAAACCATAGACGAGAATGGTGATGAGACAGCGGTAGGTGAGCCAGGAGAGCTTTGTGTCAGGGGGCCGCAGGTTATGTCCGGATACTGGCAGCGAGCTGAAGCAACAGCAGAAGTGCTCAGTGCGGATGGTTGGCTAAAAACCGGTGATGTAGCTGTGATCCAGGAAGATGGATTTGTCAGAATTGTTGATCGCATCAAGGATATGATTCTGGTTTCCGGTTTTAATGTCTATCCGAATGAAATTGAGGACGTTGTTTCCGGCCACCCCAAGGTGGCAAACTGCGCGGCCATTGGTGTTCCCGATGAGAACTCTGGGGAGAAGGTTAAGTTGTTTGTTATCAAGTCAGATGACAGTCTTACATCCGACGAGTTACTAAGCTGGTGTCGTGATTACTTGACGGCCTATAAAGTGCCCAAAGTGTGTGAATTTCGTGATGAATTGCCAATGACACCTGTTGGCAAGATTTTGCGAAAAGACCTTCGGCAGTCAGAGGTTGTGAATTAACCTGTTATATTTTGGCGGGGTCCACCCGGAAGAACAGTCTCTTTATCATAAGTCCTGTAATCCCCAGTAATCAGGGTTACAGGATGTTTTTCATATGACGTTTATATTTCAAGGCGATTTTGGCAGTCAGTTATGCTGACTGCTGGTCATGGTTTGAGAAGTAACGGTGCAGAATTTCAGGGTCGTCTTTCAAGGCATTAAATGCTTCTTTGGCATCGGTTGGTGTGATGCTGGTTCTATCCAGTTTCATACGACGTATAGAGGCATCAAACCAGAACCAGTGATTGTCTTCAGTAAGACATAAGGCTCTTACTGAGTAGCTGGTTGCTGGAATGAAGGGCAGGGGCATTCCGCTGGTTAGTTGCTTTCTGACAATGGTGGAATTTTGACAAGAGTAGGTGGTGTTGTGGTAAATCCGCTCGAAACGGTTGAATTCGTGACCAAACATCTTGTTTGCCATAATGTCCTGTTTTTGACTCAGGTAATACAGTGCAAAAATGCTAGCCACAATCAGGATAAAGCTTTCCATTTTTCATACCTCGTGGGTTAATGCACTGGGCTTCCCTGCGGCTTCGGAAAACCCTTATATGTATTCTATACGCATTTGTACAACTATGTTCAATTAACATCGCCGATGAGATTGAGGTGTTAACTGGAGAAGGGTTACAAGGCCCAGTCTGCAATCATCTGCTTGGCTATCGGCCGATAAGCATCTTTTCCATAGAGTGCATCAACTAATTTAAATGAAAATCCCATGGCATTGCCTGGGCCCTGGGCTGTTATAACCCGTTTTTTTTCATCCACTACTATGGTGTTTCCGGGATGTGGCAGAGCACCTTCCATCTGCTCCATAAAGCTGGGGTAGCATGTCGCTTGGACGTTATCCAGTAAACCGTGATGAGCAAGAACTACCGCAGGCGAGGCGCATATAGCGGCATACCATTTCCCGGCTTTTTGCTGATCATGCAGCAGCGTTATAAGCGTTGTGCAGTTCTTCAGGTTCTCGGCACCGGGCATACCGCCGGGAAGGGTGATCAGGTGAAACGACTTACCTGTGCAGGCTTCTATGTGCACATCTGCTGTGATCTGTGTTTGATGTGAGGCGGTGATGGCCAGCTTTCCATCAGGAAGGCAGCTGGCAATAGTGACTTGTGCGCCCGCTCTCCTGAGTGTATCTATGATAGTTACAACTTCAATGTCTTCAGAGCCATCAGCAATTGGGATGAGAACCTGTCTTGGCATGGTAGACCCTCATTAGAAGGTGGGGTATTAGGTAAATGTGAAGTGTCTGCAGCTAAAGGCCGTATAGGATCTTGTGCGGGTAGTTAAAACTGAGAGATAAAGCTTCTGTATATTGGCTTTCTTCTGCGCAGAATCAGACTACAAAATGAGAAAGAATGAATAACAGGATTGTTTTATCGTCGTTTTCAGTTCGCATTAAGATGTTTAAACAGGCTCTTATACCGACAGAACTTAATCTAGCAGATAGTTGAGACTGGTGAGATAAATTTGATAATGAATTGTTATTATGCCAGTTGTCCTGCAAGGTTGTAGCCGAGGGTGTAGCCACTGTGGTAATCAGACACAAGGTGATTTCTGTGTCTTGTTCCTCTGGAGGTGTTCAGTGGCTTCACTGGCGAGATATGAACCAGTTGTACGCTTGTGTCCTGTGCAACTGATTCCGCAAAGTCTGCCGCCTGATTGTAAATAGTGTTCTGATCTTTTATTAGCGTTGACACAGCTGGCATTTGACGATTTTGCCAAGCATAAATCTTTGATCCGGTTGCAGAGCTTTTACGAAAGTTTGTTTGCCTTGTTCTAAGTACAACAATCTGATTATGGCCGTCATCAATCGCTTTTTGTATCGGCAAGGGATCTGATAAGCTGCCATCGGTTAAGGCATGGTTATTAACAAATACCGGCTTTCGGTAAATCATGGGTAAGGCGCTGCTTGCCTTCAATGTGTCGTTGATAACCTCATTTGGTGTATTGCTATCTATGCTGTGATAAACGGGTTTTCCGCTATCAATACATGTGCTGACAACGGTAAAGCGTTGAGTGTTCAGCCTTTTTCTGAAACGGTCAACATTTAAAGCGTTTTGTTGTGAAAGCTTCAGGAAAAACCAGTCAAGATCAAACAGATCTCCGCCCCTGATGTGACGCAGAATACTGATAAACCCAGAGTCAAGGCATAGATTGGTATAGATATCCAGATTGCGTCCACGTTGACCCGCAATAAATGAAATGAGATTCAGTGCGCCAGAAAATACGCCATGGTAGCCGTCGTAAGCTTTGACTCTTTTATCAAGAAAAGCGTCCAGAATGCCAGCGGTGAAAATTCCACGCATACCACCACCTTCAACAACCAGCGCTCTTTTAATGGATGAGGAAGGGGCGATGTGTTGCATGGTTGGAGTTATGAGGTTCTTAATATTGAGATAAAATGGTTGCGGGAGCCGGATTCGAACCAACGACCTTCGGGTTATGAGCCCGACGAGCTACCAGACTGCTCCATCCCGCGACAAAACTGTTCAGCTGATCCTTGCAAAAAGAAAGAGGCATCAACTGCTTTACAAAAAATGGTTGCGGGAGCCGGATTCGAACCGACGACCTTCGGGTTATGAGCCCGACGAGCTACCAGGCTGCTCCATCCCGCGTCGAAAGAGAGGCGAATTATAGGGACGCTGGTTATAATGTCAAGGATTACCTGCGGTAAAAGAAGAAGGTAAAAGCGCATGCGGTATTGGTTATGCAGGAATACCGCACGACAGTTGACAATTACTAGCTGGCTACCGCTTTATTCGCGATCAACTGGTTCACGACTTCAGGATCTGCCAGCGTTGAAGTATCGCCAAGGTTATCATACTCGTCAGCGGCTATTTTCCGGAGAATCCGCCTCATGATTTTTCCAGACCGGGTTTTGGGAAGTCCCGGGGCCCACTGAATAATATCCGGGGTCGCAATTGGCCCTATTTCTTTTCTGACCCAGTCCTTCAGGCTCTTTTTCAGATCTTCACTGGTGTCTGTCCCACTATTGAGTGTGACATAAACATAGATCCCCTGGCCCTTGATATGGTGTGGGAAACCAACAACCGCAGCTTCCGCTACCTGCTGATGGGCTACCATTGCTGATTCTATTTCTGCCGTTCCCATACGATGGCCGGAAACATTGATGACATCATCCACACGACCGGTGATCCAGTAATAGCCATCTTCATCCCTTCGAGCTCCGTCACCTGTTGTATACATGCCTTTAAAAGATGAGAAGTAGGTTTGAACAAAGCGTTCATGGTCTCCATAGACGGTTCTGGCCTGTCCGGGCCAGCTATCCAGGATGACAAGATTGCCTTCTCCGGGGCCATGGATAAGACGACCCATGTTATCTACCAGGGCAGGCTGTACACCAAAGAATGGTCGTGTTGCTGAACCCGGCTTAAGGTCAGTGGCTCCCGGAAGTGGAGTCAGCATCGCAGCACCTGTTTCGGTCTGCCACCAGGTGTCGACGATAGGGCAGCGCTCTTCACCAATGGTTGAGTAGTACCAGCTCCAGGCCTCAGGGTTAATGGGCTCGCCTACAGAGCCCAGCAATCTCAGTGAGCTTCGATGAGTGTCTTTAATCACAGCATTGCCTTCTGCCATTAATGCGCGAATAGCCGTTGGTGCGATGTAAAGAATATTCACACCGTGTTTATCGATGATTTTGCTGATGCGATTGGTTTGTGGATAGTTAGGCAACCCCTCATGCATCACAATGGTTGCGCCATTCAACAAAGGGCCATAAGTAACGTATGAATGACCGGTAATCCAGCCAACGTCAGCATTACACCAGAATACTTCGCCGGGTTGATAGTCAAATACATATTGATGGGTCATGGAAGCGTATACCAGGTAGCCACCTGTGGTATGCATGACGCCTTTTGGTTTTCCGGTAGAGCCTGAGGTATAGAGAATAAAGAGTGGATCCTCGGCATTCATCTCCCTGGCTTCGCAGTGTGGTGAAGTCAGTGCCGTTAACTCCTGCCACCAGACATCACGGTGACGATGCCAGGCAATATCAGCGCCTGTGTGCTTGAGAACAATGACTTTCTCAATGGTGTGCGTGTCGGGGTGTGTCAGTGCTTCATCGACGTTGTTTTTAAGAGGCACTGTTCGCCCGCCTCGAACACCTTCATCGGCAGTAACGACAATCTTTGCTTTTGAGTCAATGATTCTTCCTGCCAGTGCTTCCGGTGAGAATCCACCAAACACTACGGAATGAATTGCCCCTATACGGCTGCAGGCCAGCATGGCAACGGTGGCTTCGATGACCATGGGCATATAGATTGCGACGACATCACCTTTGCGAACACCCTGACTCTTCAAGGCATTAGCAAAGTGGCAGACAAGTTCATGCAGTTCCCGGTAGGTCACCTTTCTGGCTTCACCTTCATCATCCGGCTCCCAGATAATGGCCAGCTGGTCACCTCGCTCTTTCAGGTGCCGGTCAAGGCAGTTGTGTGAAGCATTGGTAGTACCATCATAAAACCAGTTGATACTGACGAAGTGGTCGTCAAAAGAGACTTTTCTCACTTTGGAGAAAGGCTGGAACCAGTCGATGCGTTGACCGTGTTCGCGCCAGAAGCCTTCAGGGTTAATGATGGATTGTTGATACATTTCCAGATACTGGTCGTTGTTAACCAATGTGTTCTCAAGAGCAGCAGGTTTTACTGGATAAACGGAGATGTCAGACATATCACTTCCCTTAGTTTTGTTATTGTTATTTAGTTCAAAATGACTCAGGGCGGTTCTTTTTATTTTGTTCAGGTTGAGTGATTGCTCAATAAAACGACTATGAACGTATTTATTGAAGTGCTCTCAGTTTAGGATTTGCAGGGATTTCTGGTATTAGACTTTGGTCTTAACTTTTATCAGATAAAGTATCCGGTCCGGGTTTTGTGTAAATAATAACCCTATCACTATTTCCAGAAATATCGAAAGTATCAGCCTTCTGACCAATGTAAGATCAGGGGCGACATTTCAGGGTTAGCGGTGTATATTTCGCTGAGAAAAGCCACATAAAACTCTGCTTTGGCTGCTCTGGCTGCTCTGGCTGCTTTGGCTGCTCTGGCTGCTAAAGAATGACTCATAAGAATAATAACTATGTCTGGATGGATACTGGCCCTTATTGCAACGGTGTACGTCGTCTGTCTGTTTGTTGCCGCCTGGTTTGGTGATTATCGGGGGGCTACTTTCAGGAAACGCTGGCAGCCCTTGATTTACAGCCTTTCCCTGGCTGTTTACTGTACTTCCTGGACTTTTTTCGGTGCCGTGGGGCAGGCCAGTGAAAACCTGTGGTCATTTATTCCCATCTATCTTGGTCCCATCCTGGTTTTTGTTCTTTTCTGGAAACTTCTGGTTAAGCTGATTACTGTCAGTAAACAGGAGAATATTACTTCTATTGCCGACTTTATCGCTTCCCGCCATGGTCGTTCCCACTTTATGGCGATTCTGGTGACCCTCATTCTGGTCATTGGTGTGCTTCCCTACATAGCACTGCAGCTAAAAGCCATTGTCATGGGCTTTGCTCAGCTGACGGATGACAGTCTTGGGTCTGGCCGGTGGTCTCGGGAAGATCTGGCATTAGCCATTACCTTAACCCTGAGCGTGTTTGTCATTATGTTTGGTACCCGAAAGCTGGATGCTACCGAGCACCAGAACGGCATTATGACGGCCATTGCCTTTGAGTCTATGGTTAAGCTCTCGGTCTTTCTGTTGGTGGGAATCTGGGTTTCGTGGGCTGCTGTGGATCACGTTAATTTTGATGCCATCATCCAGCCGAGGAACGAGAATGCAGAGGTCAGCTGGTTTGATAGTATTATCATGCCTACGGTAATGGCCATGGCAGCCATACTGTGTCTGCCTCGACAGTTTCATGTCACGGTGGTTGAAAACAGCAGTATTGATGATTTCTACAAGGCTCGATGGCTTTTTCCTGCCTATTTGTTATTGCTGGCTCTGTTCGTGATTCCACTGGCGTTGGCTGGCAATCAACTATTGGGCAGCGCTGTGCCCGGTGATGCCTATTTGATTGAACTGCCAAAGCTGATGGGCAACTTACCCATGGCTGTGCTTGCTTTTCTGGGAGGCGTGTCTGCTGCCATCAGCATGGTGATTGTGGCAACACTTGCTTTGACCACCATGGTATCCAATGAAATTTTAATGCCGTTACTGCTGCGCAGAAATAATCACAGCTACAGGGGCAGTAATGATTTTTACCGGTTCAGTGGCCTATTGCTGACGGTAAGACGTACGGCGATTGTCATTTTATTGATGATGTCTTGGGTTGTTTATCGTCTTCTGGAAGGCGCTGGTTCTCTGGCTGCTATCGGTCAGATGTCATTTTCGGCCGTTGCTCAACTCGTCCCGGTGTTGCTGGGTAGTCTCTACATCAGGGAAAGCAATGCCAAGGCAGCCGCCGGTGGCTTAATAGCGGGTTTCATGGTCTGGCTTTTCTGCCTGGTGGTACCTGTGCTGGTTGATGTCTCATGGCTGGGCTCCAGTGTTGTTCATTACGGTGTTTTTGGTTATAAGTGGCTTAAGCCGGATAATCTTTTTGGTCTGGGTTTTACCGGTACGGTCACTGGAGCGACACTGGTTGCGCTGTCTCTGAATACCTTTGTCTATCTTTGTGGGTGTCTTTACCTGAGGCCAGGTATTGAAGAGAGAAGGCAGTCCCGGAAGTTTGTCGATGCGGTCCTTTCTGAAGATGGTGTTTTCCCGAATGCAGCAATTACGGTAGAAGAGCTTGAGCAGCTGGCCAGCCGCTTTGTCAGTAAAAACCGGGTACAGGGTGTTATTCAGAGTTTTGAGTCTGGGGACAGAGGGCTTCTATTTGGGGCGCTGGATAGTCATAAGCAGGCAGAGCCAGAGCTGGTAGCAGCGATTGAACGCTTGCTGGCAGGAACGCTGGGTGCATCATCGGCCCGTATTGTTATGAAGTCTCTGGCGCATGGGAATGTCGGGCTTGAAGAAGTTCAGGCTATGGTGGATGAGGCCTCTGAAGTGTTTCAGTTCAACCGGGAACTGCTTCAGGGAGCGATTGAGCATATCAGTATGGGGATCAGCGTGGTTGATCGTAACCTGGAGTTAGTTGCCTGGAATCAGCAGTATCTGCAGTTGTTTGACTATCCGAATGACCTGATTAAGGTTGGGCGTCCCATTGCAGATATGATTCGGCATAATGCCTTAAATGGACTTTGCGGAGCCGGGGATGTGGACCATCACGTCAATAAACGGCTGTCATATATGAGGAATGGGACGGCCCATCGCTCAGAAAGGCGGCGACAGGATGGCAGGGTGATTCAAATTCAGGGGAATCCCATGCCTGGAGGTGGATTTGTTATGGCGTTCACCGATATTACCGGGTTCCGTCAGGTTGAGCAGGCCCTGAAAGAAGTAAATGAAAGCCTGGAGCATAGGGTACAGGAGCGGACAAAAGAGCTGTCTTTGTTAAATGTGCAACTGTTGGGGGCAAAGTCACAGGCAGAGAAAGCAAACCATTTGCGCTCACGTTTTTTTGCGGCGATCAGTCATGACCTTATGCAGCCAATGAATGCGGCTCGACTATTTACTGCCTCCATGGAACTGGAAGCAAAGGGAACTGTGCATGAAGAACTGGCACAAAATATCAGTAACTCATTAAGGTCTGCGGAGCATTTGTTGACAGATTTGTTAGATATGTCGCGAATCGAAGCCGGAAAGGTGGCGGTAAATCTTCGGGATGTCCCTGTAATGGAGGTTTTAGAGCCCCTGAAGTCCGAATTTTCGCTGTTGTCGAAAGAAGGTGGGCTGATATTCAGGGTTGTGAGTTCTGATCGGCGGATTAAAACCGATCCGGTGCTCCTGAGAAGAATCTTACAAAATTTTCTGACCAATGCGTTTCGTTATGTTGCCAACACCCATAGAACAGGAAAAGTGCTGCTGGGGTGTCGTTTGATGAACAATCAACAGCTTAGACTTGAGGTAAGGGATAATGGGCAGGGTATACCACAAGACAAGCAGGCACTGATTTTTGCAGAGTTTGAGCGCTTATCGACAGCCGTGAATGGGCTGGGGCTTGGGCTCTCCATTGCCAAAGGCATAGCACAGATCCTTGAGGCAACAATTTCTGTGTCATCATCGCCGGGAGAGGGGGCTGTTTTTTCCGTTGTGGTTCCTTTGGTCACTGGAAACATTGTGGATCCCGCAGTGGTATCTTGTGATCCTGATCAGGGTAACATCGGATTGAAGGTTCTATGTGTCGATGATGAGCCGGACATTATCAAAGGTATGGCCAGTCTGTTAACTCGTTGGGGGTGCAGGGTGGGGACTGCGCAAAGTCATCATGAGGCCATCCAGTCGCTTGAGGTCATGACACCTGATTTATTGATGGTTGATTACCAGATGGGCGATCAGGTCAGCGGTATTGAGTTGATAGAACGTATCCGTGGGAGATCAGGTTATCAAATAGGTGCTGTTCTGGTCACGGCGAATCAACAGGATGACCTGCGGCAGCAATGTCGGGAGCTGAATATCAGCTATTTGAGAAAGCCCGTCAAGCCAGCTGCCATGAGGGCCATTCTGAATCGTTATGACGTTGAAAAATACCAGGCATAGACGGTTTAGTCTTCGGTTTTCTGATCTTGTGAGTCCTGACCGGGCATCTCAATTTCCAGCGCTTTGATGGCGATTACCGCCTGGGTCCTGCTTCTGACCCCCAGCTTTTTGAAAATGGCGGTCACATGAGCCTTGATCGTCGCTTCCGATACATTCAGGTCATAGGCAATCTGCTTATTCAACAGGCCTTCACTGATCATGCCCAGAACTCTGAACTGCTGAGGTGTCAGGGTCGCCAGTCTGGCTTCCATATCACTGCTTTGCTGAGATTCGACAGGTTGGAAGTTATCCGGCCACCAGTGTTCACCATCCAGAACTTTGATAATGGCTGTTTTCAGGTCATCCAGCGGCGTAGACTTTGGAATGAAACCACTGGCTCCATGGTTTTTGGTTTTCTGTATGATCTGCTGGTCATCAGAAGCTGAAACAACGACAACAGGAACATCCGGATATTGCCCTCTGAGAAATATCAACCCGGACAGTCCATGTGCGCCTGGCATATGCAGATCCAGCAAGATCAGATCCGGTGAGGCATTGTTTCCCAGAAGTATTTGCAGTTCAGCGATTGAGCCAGCCTCGAAGATCGCCGGTTCCTTAAGCGCGTGACCAACTGAGGACTTGAGAGCAGTCCGGAATAAGGGGTGGTCATCGGCAATAATTATTGTGTAGTCCATTTTTTGAGATTGCCATTATCTGTTTGATCGGTCAATTAAATAAGCTCTGTGAACCCGTCAAAGATTCAGAGATTTATTTAAAGTATAAGTAAATCGATTTCATAGGATGGAACTATTCTCTGTTGGGGCGGTCATACACGATAGGTATTCATAGAATTAAGGGCTCTAAATGGTTGGTTCGGTCAATTTTTCTTCAGTTCCAGTTGCTGTTGATCAAGGTAAATACACTCAGGAGTATTTTGAGGATTATGAATCAAAGGCTCAAAGACTGGCTGAATTAAAAGAGGACCGGGAAAAGAATCCCGGATGGAATACGGTCAAGACTATTGCAGTTTCTTCTCTTACGGCAGTTTCTCAGATTGGACAACTGGCTGGTAGCATTTTTGGCCATGTTGTTTTTGCGCTTCCATCTGCTCTGGTGGGTGGTGTTTTTGGCTTTTGTGTTTATGCGCCCTTTATGAAGGCTGTGGACCATTTTTCGGGAAGAGAAAATACCAAGTCGTTCCTGGAATATACGATTACTCCAGCAAACAAACTGAGTAATTTTATTTATAACCGGGTTACAGACCTTGCATGTCGATATATTGTGGGTTTTGGACTCATGGTAGCAGTTGTGGAACCTGTTAATATCATCCTGGGCGGACTGGCTGCGGGAACCTTATTATCACCCTTTATTTATAATGACTTTAAAAACAATAACGCCAAAAATGTCGAGCAGTTCATCGATGGCCCGGGAAATTTTTCAGTTAAGCTGAGTGCACAGCACTATTTATGGCAAAAATTTGATGATTGGGCTGCGGGCATAAAAAGAACTCCTTTAACTCTTCATGATCGAATTGCTGCTCAAGTGGATGCCAGCCAGATTTTTGTCAAGGATTTAGCGGTTCTGGCTGGCTGATGATAAAGGACATTGATTTTTCCCTGCTGCTTTTGCAGATGCTCAATGTCATCTGTTGTAAAGCACCAGATGCACTCTCAGCTGAATCTGGGTAGGGCGTAATCAATCGCAGACATTATGCGGTTGTTGCTTGTGATGATTCTGAAACTTTCGTTTTGTGCATTTTGGTGATACCGGACTGAAGCATTCGGGATGTTTGCCATAAATCTCTGTGTAAAATGCCTGTATTTCCGAAAGGTCTTTTTCGATGTCCTCCCCGGGCTCGATAACAGGACCAAATCCTCCGGTTCTGTCCTTGAAATCCAGAAAGGCAAGTACAATGGGGATGCCGGCATTTTTTGCCATATGGTAGAAGCCTGTGTGCCACCGCTCGCCACGTGTCCGGGTACCTTCAGGGCATATAACCAGGCCTAGCTTTCTGTGCTGCTTGAATGTACAGACCGCCTGTTCCACCAGGCTGCCTCTTCTGCACCTGTGCCATTTCGATCCAGTGGAATCCCTCCCATCTGGGGGACTGGTTAACAGGCAAGGAATTGCTTGCCAAAAGCGTTCTGTATGTATATACAGTGCTTATCCCGGAGCTAATTGGAACATGATGGAAAGTAATGCCAGTCTTGAGCAAAAGGTGGTCCAGAGAAAAATCATACATATCGATTTTGACGCCTTCTTTGCCAGTATTGAAATACGTGATAATCCGAGGTTGTCAGGGAAGGCCGTTGCTGTTGGGGGCGCTTCTGATCGCAGAGGGGTGATTGCCACCTGTAATTATGAGGCGCGTCGATTTGGCGTACACTCAGCCATGTCTTCAGCGCAGGCGATGAGACTCTGCCCGGAGCTGAAGATCATTCCTCCCCGCTTTTCAGTTTATCGTGCAGCGTCTTCTGAAGCTCATGCTATTTTTCGCCAATATACTGATTTAATTGAACCTTTGTCCCTGGATGAGGCTTATCTGGATGTCACCGGAACTCATCTTTGTCGAGGCAGTGCCACCTTGATTGCCGAGGAAATCCGGCAGAAAATTTTTCAAAAATTGCATGTCACCGTATCTGCCGGCGTTGCGATGAATAAGTTTCTGGCCAAAATTGCCAGTGACTGGAATAAACCCAATGGCCTTTTTGTGATCACTCCGGAACAGGTGGATGATTTCATTTTCGATCTGCCCGTGAAAAAAATTCATGGGGTAGGGCGGGTTACCGCCGGGAAACTGCACAAAAAAGGCATCATTACCTGTGGTCAATTACGCCAGTATTCCATTCTTGAGTTAAGTCGCTGGTTTGGGAGTTTTGGTGAACGGTTGTGGGAGCTTTCCCGGGGCCGGGATGATCGTGAGGTGCAGACCAGCCAGCGCAGGAAATCCCTTTCTGTTGAACATACTTATGATAAAGATTTGTCGGAGCCTGAGGATATTACAGCTCAGGTTATTCCTTTGCTTGGAGAACTTCAGGAACGTTACCAGCGGATTGAAAAGGAATATGAAGTGCATAAGCACTTTGTTAAGGTGAAGTTTGCCGATTTTACTCAGACCACCCTTGAGGAAAGTCTGCCGACAACCGGTGAAACTGTTACAGAACATTTTACTCAGCTGCTGGTAAGAGCCTGGGAACGGGGAGGCCGTCCGGTCAGGCTTCTCGGATTAGGGGTCAGGCTTGTGGATCTCCGTGAAGAAAGAGCGCTTGAACAGCTTGAGCTTTTTGAGAAGAGAATTATGGGGCTGAGGTAGGCGCCTGTTTTTTTTCTGCCAGTTGTCCCATCAAATTACTGACAAGACAATAAGCCACGAACCAATAAAAGCCAGAGTGCAGTGCTGCATCAAATTGCACAATCTGTGAAGAGCCGACATTTTCAGCAGTCGTGGCATTTGCCGCCAGAAAGGCGATGAATATACCAATGGCAAACACATCAGCCATGGACCATTTGCTCAGTAAACTGTTCAGCCTAAGCAGTATTTGGTTTTTCTTGACAAAATTAGCCAGCAACAGGCATCCCAGTTTTGTGACAGGTATCACCAGGCTGAAGGTGACAATCAGTACTGCCACAAAATAATAGCCACTGTTCCAGAGGTTTTCAGCGGTACCGAGAATGGAACGCTTCTTTTCATAAACAGTGGATGTTCCTTTAACCTCCAGACGATCAAGGAACTGGGTAGCCAGACCTGCCATAGCAGGATGAAGGTTCTGCTGCTGAACGATACGCTTTGCCTCATTCAGCATTGCCTGACGATCAAGATCTGCCTTGATGGTCATCATAGGTTGAGTCACTCCCGGAATCAGCAGGCAAAGAGAGGTGATAATCATCAGCGTGAGTAGCCATCTGGAAGCTGTCATCAGTGTCCTCATTGTTATTTTAAAGTGCGTTCTCTGCCATAGACTGAGGGATGCAATTAGCTTATGGAACCGGCTGTCCAACTGCAATAATCACTGACGGTACTTCTGATCACATGGCTAATGGTGTTCTCCTTAATAAGGAATAGACTCTGACAGCTCAGTTTGGTCTAAGGTGTGGCGTTTGTCAGCTTACCAATGGCAATTGGTCCATTTCATGCCGGTTCAAAATGTTCAACCATCAGCTGTAGGTTGTGCTGACCACGGAATTCATTGATATCGAGTTTATAGACAGCCTTGATCTGACGAATATTGGGATCTGGCCACACCCGGTTATCGATATTGAAGGCAATAGCATCCAGCCATAACTCGCTGCCGGGTATCTTGAGTACCATTTTGAGGTGCTTCTCTCCCACCAGTTTCTGCTGAATAATTTGAAATTGGCCATCAAAGCAGGGCTCAGGAAAACTTTGTCCCCACGGGCCGCCCTCGCGAAGGGTATAAGCGGTTGCCATGGTTACCTGACCGGGCATCAGTTCACCGTCAGTATGCATTTCTGCCTGAAGGTCCTCGGCGGTCAATAGTTTTCTGACTTCAAGATCAAAAGCCGCTTGAAATGCGCTGAATTTTGCTTTTGGTATGGATAGCCCTGCGGCCATGGCGTGACCACCAAATTTAATGATAAGTCCGGGGTTATTTCTGGCAATAGTGTCCAGTGCATCACGCATATGCAGTCCCTGAATCGACCTGGCAGAACCTTTCAGTTCTGGCTCTCCCTCAAGGTTATCGGCTTGCGCAAAAGCGATCACCGGGCGGTTCAGTTTCTCTTTTACCCGGGAAGCCAGAATGCCAACCACGCCCTGGTGCCAGCTTTCCTGAAACAAACTGACGCCCCATGGCAGATCTGTTTGCTGGTTAAACCGGATTTTCTCCAGTTCTGCCATGGCCTGGCTGTGCATACTGCCCTCAATGGCTTTTCGGTCACGGTTAAGACCGTCCAGCTCAACGGCTAACTCCCTTGCCTGGTTCATATCGTCACAAAGGAGTAATTCGATACCAATCGACATATCATCCAGACGTCCAGCCGCATTCAGCCTTGGGCCAAGGGCAAAGCCGAGGTCTGAAGCGACCAGCTTTCCAGCATTTCTACCGGATACCTCAATCAGCGCTGTAATGCCCGGTCGGCAGCGGCCGGAGCGGATACGGGCAAGCCCCTGGAATACCAGTATGCGGTTATTGCTGTCCAGCTTGACCACATCAGCCACTGTGCCGAGGGCAACAAGGTCGAGAAGTTCGGCCAGATTGGGCTCTGTTTTCTCCTGAAAATAACCCCGTGACCGCAACAGGGTTCGCAAGGCACACATCAGGTAGAAAATAACGCCTACCCCGGCGGTATTTTTGCCGGGAAACGGGCAGTCTGGTTGATTAGGGTTAACAATCGCATCGGCTTCAGGCAGTTCGCGGCCAGCCAGATGGTGATCGGTAACCACAACTTTCATTCCTCTGTTTTTTGCTGCCAGTACACCGGCAATGCTGGAGATGCCATTATCAACGGTGATTAATACATCGGGTTGAAAGGGCAAGGTGGCTTCAACAATTTCAGGAGTCAGACCATAACCATAGTCAAAGCGGTTGGGTACCAGAAAATCGGCATGGCCACCCATGCTTTTCAGGGCCAGAACCGCGAGAGCACTGCTGGTGGCACCATCACAATCGAAGTCTCCAACAATTAACATGCGTTGCTGGTTGATAATAGCCTCGGCCAGAATGTCAGCGGCTTTATCGATATCCTTGAGTTGCCGGTAGTCGCTTAACTGTTGCAGCTGACGTGGCAGTTCATCCTGAGTTTTAACGCCTCGGGCACTGTAAATTCTGGCCAGCAGAGGATCCATCTCTGGCGTGAAGCAACAGGTTGAGAGGTTGTAGGTTCGGCGGATTATATTGACGGGCATAAATGGAATAACAGGTGATGAACAGAAATAAAGTGTCAGATTAACACAGTTTCCGGTTAGCGGGGGCGATAATGGAGAGCGTGTAAAGTCCCGGAATGATTACTTTGTCGCGTTTATCTTTCGTTTCAGTTCAGCCATATAATGCACATGTGACCGACTGTGACGGCCATACAGGGTATTTTTTCCCGTGGCTTTATGAGCGTGAATTATTGTCCGTCGACCAAGGATGGTTGGAGCCAGGCGCTTATGCCATCGCTGATAGCCAAAGGGTGTGTTAACCAGGTCATGGTGAACCAGATAGTTGTCAATCAGTCCGTTTTTGGCCTGCTCCTTTTCGTCTATTGTCAGGTCCTCCATTGCTCTGCGGCCTAGCGCTACCGGGTTGAATGTTCGACCCGGTACCTTGTTTTTCGCTGCGCTGTATTGAACCAGACCGCCACCCAGGGAGTGCCCGGCTAAAAACAGCATACCCAGAGAGTCATCAAGCCCCATGGCTTTCAGCGTTGTTTTGGAATGGGTCATACTCTTGATTAACTCCACCAGTTTGGATGCCTGAAGGTAGCAGTCCGGGATCTTATGTCCTGCCAGGTTTTGCCAGTCAGCTTTTAGTTGGGCTCGTAGTCGGCCTGGTTTTTTTCCTATTTCCAGGCCGTTTTCATCAAGCAGTTTGCTTGCGCCATTGGCTGAATTGGTTCCACCAAAAACCAGTGTTATTTTGTGGGTGGCTTGATTAATCGCCATAACCGCAATCAGCCCTGTCGTATGATCTATGATCATGCCAGAGGGCAGCAGGGTTATATTCCGGAAGCATTCACTGTTTGCCATGTTTTGCTGCTCAGGGGTAAGCGAACTCTTTTTTTGTTCTGACCAACGATCTTCTTTTGCACAACTAAGGATTTCTTCGAAAAAACGGGGCTCAACTTTATGGTGCAATGCTTCTGGCCTGTCGTTATCAGTACTATCGGTCAGAATGTTTTCCGCTTCCCTGATTATTTCCCAGCAACGGATCGGGTCATGGTTGAGTTTGTACGGGATTTGGGCAATGGCTGAGTCGATCGCCAGCTCTCTTAGTTGCTCCGGGTTATTGGGCAAAGGAACTTGATCCCAGTAACGCCCCTTCATCAATGGCAGGGTTGCTGGAGAAATTTGGTATATTGATCGCTGGAGTAATCCTATTCCTTCCTTGAAGTTCATCTTTAATGATGACATCCACTGAGTAAACTTTTGGCCAAGAGACCGTTTTACCTGGCGCCCCTGGTGGTACCCTTTGGGTTCTTTCGTCGAAGTGTATGATGAAGAGGGTGAATTTGTGGAGGAGGCAGTTTTATTGGGTTTCATTGCGGACAGTCTCCAGGGTACTCCCTGTTCTGGATCGGCAAAATCACAACTGATTGTAGTCGAAACCAGCCTGCAGCTGGCTGGCATGATGGTTTTGAACTTCAGGTGCTTTGGATGAAAGTCTTGAGAGACGAGAGTTCGTTGTCAAGAATATCGTAACGCTCTTGCCGTTCAAACAAATCAGCCATATGAGCTGGCAGTGCTGGTGCGTCCAGGCCCGCTTTGATGATCGCATCAGGGAATTTCACCGGGTGGGCTGTTGCCAGGGTTACCACTGGCGTTTCTCTGGCCAGCTCAATTTCTTCTGTTGCCCGGATACCGGTTGCTGTATGGGGGTCAGCAAGATAGCCGGCGTTATTATACAGGGCACTGATCGTGTCGCAGACTTGCTGATCATCAGAACGGCTGCTATCGAACAGTTCTTTGATGGCCTGCCATGGGCCATGATCAACACGAATATTTCCCGTTTCCCGGAAACCAGACATCAATTCCGCCAAAGCGTCGCCATTACGGTTATGCATATCAAACAGCAGGCGTTCAAAGTTACTGGAAACCATGATGTCCATACTGGGCGACAGTGTCTGCTGCAGTGCTTCCTTGCGGTAGTCATTGTTCTGGAAGAAACGGTGGAGAATGTCATTGTGGTTGGTGGCAACAATCAGTTTTTCTATGGGTAGGCCCATTCCCCGGGCGATATAGCCTGCGAAGATATCACCAAAGTTGCCAGTAGGCACTGCAAAGCTGACAGGCTGATCCGGCGCACCAAGAGCCAGGGCCGCGTAAAAATAATAGACAATCTGGGCCATGATTCTGGCCCAGTTGATGGAGTTAACGGCAACGAGTCGGGTGTTTTCTGGCAGGAACGACTGGTCGGCGAAACATCTTTTCACCATATCCTGACAGTCATCAAAATTGCCCTGTATGGCAATGTTGTGAACATTGCTGTCCAGAACCGTGGTCATCTGACGACGCTGAACTTCTGATACCCGTTGATAAGGGTGAAGAATAAATATTTCCAGATGATCGCTATGGCGACAGCCTTCTATGGCTGCAGATCCTGTATCACCAGAAGTTGCGCCCAGTACTATCGCCTTTTCATTACGCTCAGTCAGCGTGTGGTCCAGAAGGCGACCAAGCAGTTGCAGTGCAAAGTCCTTGAAGGCCAGGGTTGGGCCGTGGAAAAGTTCCATAACCCACTGGTTGGCACCGAGTTGATGAAGTGGTGCGACAGCCTGATGCCTGAACCCGGTGTAACTGTCATCAATCATCTGCCTGAGTTTGTCGTCCGGGATGGTTCTGCCGACAAAAGGCTGGATGACTTCGAAGGCGAGCTGATTATAGGGGAGTCCCTTCAGCGACCGGATAGTCTCAGCGCTGAACTGTGGCAGGGTTTCTGGTACGTAAAGACCACCGTCATCCGCCAGCCCGGCCAGCAGAACATCCTGAAAATCTTTGGTGTGTCCCTGTCCTCGGGTACTGATGTATTTCACTGGGAATTCCGTATATCTGTTTATTACTCTGACAGCATCGCTTACCAGCCATAGGGTAAGCGGGTGGGCGAATAGCTTCAGGTCATGGTTTCAACGCGAATTCGGGTGATGGGGGATTTAATATCCTCCAACGCTTCGAGTTCCGATATGGCCTTGTCCATGGTGCCTTCAAGAGTACGGTGGGTAAGGATAACGATATCCGCACAGCCATCATCTTCGCGAGTAACTTTCTGGGTAATAGCATCGATATTAATGCCGTGGCTGCTCAGCACCCGGGTAACGGCATTCATTACTCCGGGGTGATCGTCGGCGTGGATGCGCAGATAGAAGCTGCACACCGTCTCGGTAATCGGCAGTACCGGAACTGTGTCGCTCAGGCTGTCCGCTGAGAAGCCCAAGGCATTCACGGCAGCGTCTGGAGCGTCAATGGTTCTGGCAATATCGACGATATCGGCAATGACAGAAGATGCCGTGGGTTCAGCACCAGCCCCGGGGCCACTGTACATGGTCTGGCCAACTCCATCCCCCTGAACCACAACAGAGTTCATCACACTATTGATGTTGGCCAGTGGGCGATCGGAAGGAATCAGGGTCGGGTGAACCCGCAGTTCAATGCCATTGGCTGCCTTGCGGGCAACACCAAGGTGTTTGATCCTAAAGCCAAGAGAAGCGGCATACTGGATGTCACTGGGCGTTATTTTGCTGATGCCTTCGGTATAGGCTTTGTTGAATTGCAGAGGAATACCAAAAGCGATTGACGCCATAATGGTCAGCTTGTGGCAGGCATCAATACCTTCGACATCAAACGTTGGATCAGCTTCTGCATAACCCAATGCTTGTGCTTCTTTCAAAACATCTTGAAACGGACGATTATGGTCGCCCATTTCCGTCAGGATATAGTTGCCGGTGCCATTAATAATACCCGCCAGCCAGCTGATGCTGTTCGCCGACAGGCCTTCCCTCAGACACTTGATGATGGGAATGCCACCGGCAACGGCCGCCTCATAGGCGACAATGACATTTTTATTGCGGGCAGCCTCGAAGATTTGGTTACCATGTTCGGCAATCAGGGCCTTGTTGGCAGTGACAACATGTTTTCCCTGCTCGATTGCCGTCAGAATCAGCTCTTTGGCAACATCATAGCCACCAATGGTTTCAACCAGAATATCAATCTCAGGGTTGTGAGCGACTGCAAAAATATCCCGGGCAACGCTGATGTTCCCGGTGTCGCAGTCAGGATTATCCCGGCGGGCGCCAACCTGCTCAATGATCACAGGACGACCGGCCCGGGCAGTGATAATTCTGGCGTTACGTTGAAGGACATTGAAAGTGCCACCACCGACAGTGCCAAGTCCACAGATACCTACTTTGACCGGTTTCAAACTGTTCCCCACATTCATTGTTATGATCATTCCCGGTAATACCGGTGGGGATTATAACCTTAAACAGGTTTTTGATGCGATATGGGCGGTGTCATTCACGGGCACCGTCGCGTAGTAATTTAATAGCTTCTTCATAAGTGGGCGGCGGCGCGTGGTACAGTTTTTCGTAGGTTGGCGGTGGATTGGAAGGGGTAGCCATTGAGTCCGTAGATGCAGTCAAATGAGCATCGTAAGGCAAGGGCTTCCTGTCAATCACTTCAGAGTTAGTAACCGGGGCTGTTATTTTCTGGTCTGTTGTGCAGGTAATCTCTCTGGCAGGTGTTGGATCGCCCTGATCAGGTGGCATATTGGCTTCCATGGAGCCATTATTAGCAAGACATGATGATCGCTGCATTTGTTTCGCGCACATATATCCCGTAACACCGAGGGTTAACCCACCGGCAATTGTTATTCCCAGGGAGGTTAGAGAACAGAGGGTTGTTGCTGCAAGGCAGTTGTTGCAATCAGTTACATTTCCAAATTGAATGCAGTACATGCATTGTGCACCGCTGCAGCCAGTGACTTTCATACCCTGGAAAATACCAAAGCCAAGGCCTGCTGCGGCCCCGCAGGTCGAGCCTGCACGGCAGCTGACTTCCGGGTCGGTGATGGATCTGGTGATGGTTTGTGCAGTGGGTGCATTCAGCATTCGATTTACTCCATTTAACGGTTTTAAAAACAACAGGCAGTGTATGCGCTGTCAGTCATGACTATTGGATCATAAAGGTAGCGTGATCGCTGTCCCTGATTTGCACACGTATACCCCAAAGAGCCCAGAGTCAATGCCCCTGCCAGACCGCCGACTCCTGCCATTCCTGCGGATATGCCGTAGACAGCGCATAATTTGCCCGTCATTGAACTGAATTTGAAACAGCAGTCTGCTTTTTTCAGATTTCCAAGACAGCAGCAACAGTCTTTGACAAAATTTGTGCAAGTGCAGGCAGTGACTTTGACCCCTGTGAAAATACCCAAACCCGCGCCAGTATCAAACCCGCAAAGGAAACTTCCATCGCAGCAGACTTTCGGCTCGGTCATTTGTCTGGGGATAGTTTGTGTAGTAGGTGCTCTTGATTAAAACCGAAACGAGCGCAACATTCGTTGTTATGATCCAAGGCTCAAGCTGCCTTTATGCCAGT
>NZ_JAHHPM010000036.1 GCF_024606345.1 Endozoicomonas sp. YOMI1 | reverse complement strand
ATTTCATAAAATGCGCCATCCCGATTTACTGACTGGCGATGATGTCCGTGATTTTCTCACTTATCTGGTGATGAAAAAGCACGTTGCTGTCGGTACTCAGCAGCAGGCATTGAGTGCCCTGGTCTTTTTGTACAAACAAGTGCTGGGACGTGACAGCTTTACGATCAATGACAGGCTAAAATCAAAACGGCCAAAAAAAACTTCCTGTTGTGTTGTCGGTTGCTGAAGCCAACTATGTCTTGTCCTATCTCAAAGGCACACCGTTATTAGTCGCCCAATTAATGTATGGTGCCGGTCTTCGACTGAAGGACGCTCTGCGTCTCAGAGTTCAGGATGTTGATTTTGGGCGTATGGAAATTACCGTTCGTCATGGCAAGGGTGGTAAAGACAAAATGACGTTGTTGCCCAAAGCGTCTGTTGAAGCATTACGAACTCAGATCGAATCATCCAGGCTGCTTCACCAAAAAGCGCTTGAAGACGGTGCCTGCTTTGTTCATCTCCCCCATGCCTTGGCTAGAAAATACCCCAATGTTGGAAAAGAACTGGCATGGCAGTATATTTTTGCCAGTACTCAGTTGAGTAAAGATCCAAGAACCGGCAACGTAGGCCGCCATCACATCAATCAGAGGGGGATTCAGTCCGCCGTAAAACACGCTGTCAGGCAGGCGTTAACAAAAATGCCAGCTGCCACACTTTTCGGCATAGTTTTGCGACACATCTGCTGGAGAGCGGATACGATATCAGAACCGTTCAAGAGTTGTTGGGTCATGCTAATGTCAATACAACAATGATATATACCCATGTACTCAATCGCGGTGGTAAAGCTGTTTTAAGCCCTGTTGATCGCTGATAAAAACCGAAAAAATGAGGGCCAGATCAATACCAGGAAGTTTAAATCAAAAATAATAAGATAACTTCCTGAACCGCAATCACGCTACCGCCCCTCTATTCCATTTCTTAGAGTATTAAGGCAGCTCTGAATTACACGACAATTTATACATAGTTGTATACGGGTAAAATAGTACCATTGAACTTGCTCCCGAGGTATTTTTTTAATGCTCCCGACATCATCTCACCCCAGCTGTCCGATAATTTCCACCTGAAGATCATCAGGGATCTCCTGAAACGACAATATTGTTAATGAC
>NZ_JAHHPM010000327.1 GCF_024606345.1 Endozoicomonas sp. YOMI1 | reverse complement strand
AAATTGCAGGGCTCTCCAGCAAGCGCTCTCAGGCCTTGCTGTCATAGAAAAAGAGTTGTTGCTGGTACTGGAAGACCCAAGCCTTCCATTACATAACAACCTGAGTGAAAGCCTGATACGGGAATACGTCAAGCGCCGTAAGATCAGCGGCAGTACTTGAGACTGATCCAAACCAGAGAATACGATCATGAAAATTCACTGCGTCGTGTTTTCCCAAGCTGTTGCAAATATAACCAACCTCAACACACAAGCTTGTAAACGTAATTTTTCTACCTCGCCCTCATTATGCTTATTTGACTCAAGACAAGACATCAGCCCGGGAAAAAGTGAATGATCAGGCCTGTCTTTTGTCTACATTGAACATTCCTGCAGCATGAGGTTTCTGGCTTGAACCATCCGGCACCCACAGTACAGCAGCAGCAGGCTATTGACGCCATTATGGACTTTGTCCGTGGCGACAATGACTGCTTTATTCTCCGGGGAAGTGTGGGTACCGGTAAAACCACACTGATAGCGCATCTGTTGTTATTGCTGCAACGGCAGAAGGTTGTCTTTCATGTTCGGGACGCCTGTTAAAAGACTTGCTCACCTATGCCCGCATTGCGTGCCCGGGGCGGGAAAAAATGACTGCGGGCAGTAAAGTGCTGTTTATTGGTGACCCCGCACAGTTGCCGCCGGTGGGAGAGTCCCTGTCACCGGCTCTGTCTGAACAGTGGCTGAGGGAGCATTATCATTTGCACTGTGCTTCATTTGAACTGACAGAAATTCAACGCCAGGTTCGCGGCAGTGCCATTCTGGAACAGGCTACGGCGATTCGCAACGCGATTGCTGAGCAGAAGTTCAACGCCATCAGCGATCAGTCACCGGGAGTGATCGGTGTTACCGCGGCTGAAGGAATCCGGCAAGTGCTGTCCTCTTACCAGCGTCGTGGTCAGGGATCATCGGTTATGGTGACCTACAGCAATGCCCGTGCCCTGGATCATAACCGGGCAGGGCGTGAACAGCTCTGGGGTAACGACCAGTTACCGGTGCAGCAGGGTGAGCAACTATTGGTGAATAAAAATGCCCCCTTGCATGGTTTATCCAATGGTGATCTGGTCAAGGTGAACCGGGTGCTGGGTGCTGGCGAGAGCCGCCGGATAATTATGCGCGGTGTCAGCGAACCGGTGTGGTTGAGTTTTTCCAGCTATTCCCGACTTGATTGGGGTCGTAGTCCTGAGCCTGCTTATGTTTCTGCGGAGCCTGGGCAAAAGGCTTCCGGTTCAGAAAATGACGATACTGACTGGCAGCGTTTTGCATTTAACCCTGGTCAGGAACCGCTTTATGAACTCCATCTGCGATTGCGTGATACCTGGCGGCAGCAGGGTATCGAAATTATCAGTATTGAACACTTGTCTTATTGTCAGCGTTATACCCTTTGCCGTGGCGATTACACTGCCGTGGTTCAACAGAGGGGGTGTGATGCAGGCTGCGGTATCTGAATCTGTTTGGCAGCAGGTCAACCGGCTCAGAAAAGCCGGTGATCTGCCCGGTGCCTGAAATACGGGATTTTCCGGACAGTAGAATACTGACATAACCCGGCACATGGCTCTCGGCTACGAGTTGACAGATCTTTCAGATACTTAAAACTGAAAGGTTAATCAGGGGATCAGCCTGAGAACAAGTCATACTGTTACAGCCAATAGAGGAGAGTCTCTGTGAATGCAAGCCGTGCCCAATCAGCCAATACGCCAGTCCCTGGTGCCAGCAGTCAAACCCGGGAGCTGAAACCGCCATCTGACGCCATTACCGAGCGCCGACGTTGTCAACTATGCGCAGAATATATTGAGTATCCTCCCTTAATGGTATCCCGTTGTTGCGGACACGCCTACCATAATGAATGCTCTCTCGCGACCCGTGATGTTCTTGGGTGCTCAGAATGCCAGGCAACTCATGTCAAGTTTTACCAGGATACTCATTTTGCCGAAGAGGTGAAGCAGTACGATTGGAGTCTTTTCGAATCAGCGCCCGAAGGAGCCGTTGATAAACGTGCACCGGTCGAGTCTATCATCGATAGCACCAGTGTAGAAACAGGATCACTGGTGGCGATTCCGGGACCATCCGGGCTATCAATGACTCACAATCAGCAAGATATAGAGGCTGAGAGGAGCGCCGGAAGAGCACTTTCCCAACGGGGATTTTTCAACAAGGCCCGGTTGGACTCTCAGGAAGCGGTGTCGACCCGTTCTGCCCAACGGGCCATTGTCCCCTCACAGAACCTCGATCTAAACAACATGACCGTTACTTTTGCACGGCTTTGTGCCGATTCCTCAATGCCAGAAGAGCTGGAAGATCTGATAACGCAGAGCGGGTATCATTTTTTGACAGAGATGATGGAGGTCGGTGTGGTGCCTAAATGGCGAGAAATATGCGGTAGAAATGGCCATGTTTGTGGCAAGCAGATGAATATTGACAAGCCTGACGAGACCAATGCGTTCTTTACCGCTATGCTGTATCACCTTGATCAGTTGGCGCCGAACCATCCGTTGTTTGTTACCTTCGTCTGCTCACGCCAGAGTGAGATAACGGATTTGCCACAACAGGTCTCGCCGGTGTCGCAAATTCTTCGTCACCCATCTGGCAATCGTGTGATATGGCTAACTAGTGTCGATGAGCCATTAGCGAACCATCCCCATGGACGCCTGATTTTTGGGGTTTTTGCCAGCGGTATCCAGCTAGTAAAATACCTCCGGTTTCTTATTCTGACCAGTGAACCTGACCAGGTCATGTTTGTCCGACCGACCATTAAAGGGGAATCGGATGCCGAAGGTCTGGATAACATCAATATCAAGGAGTTTATTCAGCACTACCCTCCCAGGGATATGGGAGTCGGGGGACAGTTGGAAAATGACCGGGAAATTCTTCTTGCCGCCGCCCAGAGCCTTGGCCTGCAGCGTATCCCAAAAGGGGGTGCAAGAAAGGTTGTGCTGCTGAATAATCTCATTGAGGACAATTTTCGCGATGCTCAACTGACCAAAAAGAACGTGCTTGCCCGTCTGAACGACCTTGGTTATTACCCGGAGCAAGAGGAAATTATCACTTCCAGTCTGAAACCCTCGCAAATGTTCGGCTTGCCGATGAGCAAGGAAGAGTTACGTGCAGAAAATGTCGGTCTGCAGCTGCGGGTGGCTGATGTCTTGAAAGAGATGCATGAGGTTCTGGCAACAACAGCCTATATCCAGATCCAGCTTGCCACCCGGGTATCCGCTTTGCCTGATGAGATTCTGGTGCTGGTCTGTGATGCGGACAGACTATACCTGGTGAATATGAAAAGAAAATCGGTGCCTGTCCAGTGTTCGTCCAGTATTGATGATATCGCTGATTTTTGTCAGGTGTTTATGAGCGGCTGCCATATCAGGGAGGCTCATATTATGCTTTTTATGCCAAGCCAAACCAGAAAAATTCGTGCATCTTAGGGCCTGTCATTTAATAACTTACTCTTTTTTGCGATGGAGGCACGGAGTCACAGAGGAAAAGATTTTTTCTTTTCTCCGTGCCTCCGTGCCTCCGTGCCTCCGTGACAAGGTTTTTCCTTTAATGGATAACCTCGGGAATGTGGAAGTTATTTTAAGATGGGTCCTAAGAACTGATCACTATAGCAGTTACCCGACGGTTTTGCTGACGACCTTCAGCAGTATCGTTGTTGGCGACAGGCTCGCTCTCTCCCATACCAATGGCATCAATACGCCCTGCGTCAATGCCGTGCGTGTCGATCAGCTGTTGACGGATGATGTTGGCACGACGAAAAGACAGCTGTTCATTGTAAGTTGCTTTTCCCCGTGCATCGGTATGGCCTTCAATGCGGATGCGAACTTCCGGGTAACGCTGCAGGAATTGACCCATCCTGGCGATCTGATCAATGCCTTCCTGGTTAATGGCTTCGGAGTCGAAGTCGAAATTTACCAGCAGGTCAATGGCCGCCATTGGCTCACAGCCTGTCTGGTCAACCGTAGTACCTGGGGCGGTATTTGGGCACAGGTCAGCCATGTCCAGTACGCCGTCCTTGTCAGCATCAGGAACCGGAGCTGGTTCAACTTTTGCAACCACTGCTTCCTGAACCGGCTCAACCACCGCAACTGGCTCAGCAGTCTTGGCTACACTGCCGAAGGTCCAGGTCAGGGCGACATTAGCCATGGCTTCTGTCTGAGCGTAATCCAGAGTACGAACGGCACGTACATCACCACGAATGGAGAGGTTTGGAGTAAATGCCTGTCTCAAACCAAAACCGGCATTCATGCGAGTATCGTCGTGTTTGCCATCTGCTTTAAGATCAGCTTTCAGCTCGGAAACACCGGCAACCACGTAAGGGGTCAGAGAACCATTCCATGGGGTCAGGTCGTAGAATCCGTCCAGACGGAATTCTTTAAGATCTGCATCTCCGCCTGTCTTTTGCTCTGTGGAGTACTGAGAGTAGATGCCTTCGAAACTGAAGCGATCGTTCAGACGATAGCCAATACCGATTTCTGGTGCCAATTCGTTATCCAGACCACGATAGCTGTCCAGATCGTTCCAGGCTCCACCAACGGTGAATGTCAGCCCTTTATCCACCACCTGTAATGCCATTTCACTGGCATTAACAGAACTGCTGACGGTTGCACCAATTGCAATAGCTATCAGTGAGTGTGCGAAACCTTGCACTTTCATAATGTGTTCTCTGCGTGTGTTGTGTTTTAGCCTTTAGAGCCCATGCGCCAGAGGTTACGTGATTTTTACGCTGGAATAAATACTTTATAAGTATGAGTTTGTACTTGCACCCATTAGGGCCATTTGAGTCATGGATAGCTCCTCCCCGTTGCTCGATAAGTCTGGATGGAAAAACAGCGTCTTTTTTTGAACATTGCTGATCCTGAAGAAGTGGCTGTCTTTGGTGATAGCGGCAATAGTATGGAACTGCTGCAAAAAGCAGGTTTCAGTTTTGCCATGAATAACGTCAATGACATCACCCATCAGGTTGCCCGCTATTCATCAGCTGCAGCAAACAATGATAAAGGCGTTCTTGAAACCATCGACCATATTCTGAATGGACATCAGGACAGTCAGGCAACTTAGCTCTTATCGGGTTCTTTGAGCGTTATATTGCTCACTACCTTGTTGATTTTGAGTTGTTTAAATAATCTGTTCAAATCACCATAAAGCGAATCATCATCCACTTCAACCAGCTGGTTACCATTGTAAGTGAAAAATGGGGATGTACTTTCTTTCTTAATAGCTTTGATTTCACCCATTACTTTATGCTTCGCGGGAGGTGGTGGTATTTTATCTTCTTTTGGCGGACCTTGTTGTTTCAAGTAGCCAAGCGTCATTATATTCATGTTTCTTTATTACAAACCTGTGAGCTTCTAATGGTGATTAGACTGTGATTATAGGAAAAAGTTCAAAATAGAAATACTTCAATTTAAAGTCGATTTGCTGCGTCCTACAAAACAATGGCTTAAATCAATGAATAACGAAATGTTCAGAGAGTTAGAGGATCTAAATAAAAAGCTTGAAGCTTTGCAAGAAAACAGTAGTGAAAATTGATGCGTGCACACTCTATACATGAAACCCTTCAGACAGGCCCAACATGGGTATCCCGGTTTTTCATTGCGGCAGGGATGAGCACTCTGGGACGGTAGATCATTCTCTGGTGTACAGTTTTGTGAAATGAATGAGTTGGTAGCCCTGACAACGGGTCCAACGCTTTTATAAGTGAATGCACAGTCGACTTTCCTGTCCTGTTTTCCCAAAAGAGTGCTAATCTGCCGACTTATATTAAGTTATCTATTGATCACACTACTTTACCGATTGATTAGACAGGTGAAAAATGAAGTTTATTAACCGTTGTGTCATTACCTTAAAGCCAAAAACAGCATTCATCGATTGGGTAACAAGCCTGGATGTTGAGCTTCCGGAGACGTGGGACTTTGAAGGTGGTGCTTATCTGTTTGACGAGCATGAATCTGAAGAAAGTTTGGTCGATTGTGTCAGTGAAGAAGCGCATGCCATTCTTGAGAATGAGTTCTCTGTGTGGACGGAAGATGAAGATAAGTGGCCCGGGTCGAGAGACTTTGCCACCCTGAAGCAACTATTTACCCTGCATATTGCGGTTGCCGGTTTTGATCTGGGCAAGGAACCCCTGCTAAGAGCTGATGTTGCTGATCTGCTCTGAAGCAAGATACCGGCTTTTTAAAGAGCATCTTCACACAACATCAGGGCAGGGCAATGACCAGTGGCTGTGCCGACATAACCACTGGCCTTCATGCTCCTGAAGTATGTAGGTTACCCGCAGAGGTGCAGCACTGATTTTTTCACCGGTGATCTTATCCAGACAGGACGACTCGGCATAGGCGGAGAGACAGACCAGAGATTGATCCTGAAAGACTACCGGGTGATGATATTTAAGTAATGGATTGGCGTACTTATCAGTAAGGGCATGAAGATACTGGGTATATTGCCGGGTTCCACGAAGCTCTCTACTTTCCTGAACAGGAAAGTAAACCCTGCTCTGGCTTGGGTGTTGTAGAGACTCAAGTCCCTCCATATCAACAGACTCTGTGTAAAGAGCTCGTTTGTTCAAAGCATCAAGAAATGGCCCAATACCAATGGAGTCAAGCCTTGCAGAATGATCAGAAGGCTCTGGTTGAATCCGGTGGGGGATGGGGTTGAACGGGAATGGCGATGCTGGCCAGACTTTGCTGAGATGAACATGACGGATCTTCAACTTGCCCTGATATTCAACAAGGTAAAATGTTAGCCTCAAATCATCATCTTTCAGCCTTAAACCATTCTTGAATTGAATATCACGCTTGAAACGGCAGGCGACCATCATGGCCTTGCCATTGCCAAAGCTATCTAATGGTTCCAGTTGAATATCGACGGACTCTTGTTGCTGAAAATAGCGTCCTGACCGCTCATACAGATCATTCAGACCGTTATAATCATCCCCTGCTGTGATACCCCAGCCTGTGATATCAGGCATAGTCAGTTCCAGGATCTGATCTTCATTACCATTGAGCAGACAGTCCTTGTATTCATTGAGAAAATTAACAACTAATGACATGGCTCTACATTTGATTTGGCTGAGAGATACAGTTTAGACCAGGGAAATAAAAGCGCCCGGTCAGGGCTTGCGCATGAGTATTCTCATTCATGGAAAAAGCCAAAAAACTACTTCGTCCGGAAACGCCGGATAGAGAAATTCTAAGAGTCAGAAAACAATCGAAGCCTGAATAAAGTGCCGGTTTTCAAAATGGTTGGGGGTTCATAAATCTTCATAAAAAAGACATCGCACTGACATATCTTTCATGCAATTTGTATTTGTATTCAGCTGAACTGGATTCTGTTGCCGTGTTGGATGATGTTGCTGACTCGGCATTCAGAACACCGTGTTAGCCCCGGGATACGACGGTATTAGCCATACCGTTGTGGTGCATCACGGACAACTGATGGTTTGGATACTGATGCAGCCAATGATTTTCACGGTTGCTGACCAGGGTGAGAATGCATCCGGCATCAATGATCGTGATGGCATAGCGACGACAGCCCTTCGTTCAGTGGCCCCTGAGCGCTTGGTAGAAGGTGTGAGAGATACCGGAAAGGGGGATATGGTTGTGATCAGGAATTAACCACAACCATACAGTTAACCAAGGAAAATTAATTTTCTCTTCTTTCAGCAAGCGCTTCCAGTCTGGCCTGAAGCTCTTCCTGCTTTGTAGGAACAGTAATAGAGTCCAGTGCTTCTCTGGTACTCATCGCATTCATAACAGGCATTGATACCGGTTTTTCCATGCCATGTCTTTCCATGGCCTGAGCAGCATAGTCCCGATCCGCTGAAGCATTGGCGCTGAAAAGAATGACAGAAGAAGATACGATGGCAAATAGTGTCTTTTTCATGGTTGTTCTCCATTGATATTAAGCAAACCTATTCCCAATCCCTTATTAAGGGGTTAAGTAATAGTGAAGATGTATAGCGACCAAATAACAGGAAAGTGAAAGCGTGTTGAGATAATTAATGACAACAAGGAATAAATAATTGCTCTTATTTATTTTAATTTGTTGATTTTACGGGTTTATTATTCGGCAGTTGAATTTCTGTAGTGTATTAAAATTTGTATTTAATAAAACTACGACTCATGAACGTATGGCGTTTTTCTTGCCCATAATGTCATTTTTTCAGTACTTTTCTGATGCATCCGTTATTCTTGGGGATTTTTTTATTGTTGGACAAAAGGCATGATCGAAGCGTCTGCAGAACACCTTGATATTATCTATCAGGATCAATGGCTGGTGGTTATCAACAAGCCCTCCGGCTTGCTGGTCCACCGCTCTATGATTGATCGTCATGAAACCCGCTTTGCCATGCAGCTACTGTGAGATCAGATCGATCAACCTGTATTTCCCCTCCATCGACTGGATAAACCAACGCCTGGAGTGCTTGTTTTTGCTCTGTCGTCCGAAGTTGCCAAACTGGCAGGTGAGCAGTTTCAGGAAGGCCGGATCAGTAAAACCTATTATGCCATTGTCAGGGGCTATGCACCTGAGTGCGGACCGATTACTGTTGCATTGTTCTAAAATGGCACTGGATCACTCGGTTACCGGGAAGTCCATCGCTTTTTATGCGCCTATGGATATTGTGTTTGATCAACTTTTGCCACGATTTGGCTGGACAATGTCAAATCCCGCTGAATAAATGCCAATTTTGCCGGATTGAGGTATATCAATGAAAAAAATGATTTCTGGAATGCTGGTTTCGCTGGCAATTTTTCTGGCTGGTTGTGCGTCAACTCAGGAGTCACAGGAGGTTGATGCTGAAAACCCGGAAGTAGCAGTAACCCGTCAGTTTACCGGTTCCATCATGACCCCGGATCCAGTTATGCAGCAGGTTATGGCATTGAGCAAAGCAGGAGTCCTGAAGGAGGTTCGCATGACCCGCGCCATTCCTGCCCAGATCACGGCAACCGGGCCTGAGAATGTTCTGGCTTGCATTGCTTCTGAGGCAAGCCGTTGGCTGGAAGAACACCAGGAGTGTGAGTTCATGGCAGAAGAAACCTGTACTGAGTTGGGCGGGGAATTTAACCCTTGTGAATCCCCCTGTCGACATGACCCGGACGCCATGGTGTGTAATTTGATGTGTGTACAAGTCTGTAAATTTTAATCATCAATTTATTCTCGCATTGCTATGCACCTTTTTTCAGCCTTTTACCCGATAAATACCTATTATATTTTTAGTTGTATTGCGTATGAAAACACTGCAGCATTTATCCGGTTATGCCTTCAGCAGTTATCAGCTGGGTTTGTTCAGGCAACTGGGCGAGTTCCGAGGCCGTCAGCTGGTCACTATTGTTCAGCAACCGGAGGTTCTGGATACGCTCCGTCAGGTTGCGGTAATGGAATCTGTGGAATACAGCAGCCGGTTGGATGGCATTGTCGTTTCCAGAGAGTTGGTTCGTAAACTGGTGCACAGGGAATACCGTCCGACTGCACCGGTCGAGAGGCAGGTTGCAGGCTACCGGGATGGCCTGGAGATTGTGGTTGAGCCAGGCGAACACATGACCCTGTCGGTTAGCCTTATCCGCCAGCTGCATGCCATGTTATATGCCCATGTGCCCCATGAAGGCGGACGCTGGCGGGTTACCAATAAAGAGATTGTTGAGCGGGACAGCAAAGGGCAGAGAATCGGTGTTCTATATCGTACCATGCCAGCCAGGGCCATTGCCGGGGCAATGGAACAGCTGGTTGCCTGTTACCATGAAGGGCTTCAGCATCAGGTTGAGCCTCTGTTGTTGATACCAGCGGTAGTGTTGGATTTTCTCTGTATACACCCTTTCAGCGATGGCAATGCCCGAATCGCCTGGTTGATGATGGCGATGATGCTGGCGCTTAACGGTTATCAGGTGGCTCAGCTGATTAGCCTTGAGCGGGTTCTGGCAAGGCATGAGCAAGCCTATAAAAGGGCGTTACAGCTGAGTGTTAAAGGCTGGCATGAAGGGCAGCACAATCCGATGCCATGGATCGATTTTTTCCTGAATACCCTGATTCGTGCTTACGATGAACTGGAAGATAAAATTCATACTCTGCAGTGGCAGGGCAGTCGCGCGCCTAAATCACAGTTGGTAAGGATGGCCATTGAGCAGACCAGTCATGCTTTTTCCATTGCGGATATTTGCCTGCAAATACCCACGGTCAGCCGGGAACTGGTCAAAAAAGTGGTTCAGCAGATGCGTGCTGAAGGCTTGCTGGAGCCGGTAGGCAGAGGGCGTGGTGCCCAGTGGCAAAAGTGTAGTATCAAGAAACCGAGTACTAAGAGGCAGTCCGGGTAGGGCGAAAACAGCGAAGGAAAGCAAATCAGTATAGAAGTCATCTCTCTTATGAGAGTGGTGGCTTCTATGCTTCTTGCTAATCTGAACTTGCCCTGTAAACCCTAAAGCTCCTCTTTTTCAAAAACAAAGATGTCATCCTGTAAGAAAACTCGACCTCCATCATATCGAGCAGCATTCCAGTCTATTTTTGAGCAGTAGTTGGTTTGCAGATATTTATAGAGTGCAACATTATTTTGGTCAGCAAGGTAGTGAATGAGCGTTTTCCCGGAACATTTGTCCTGATGATTTGGATCTGCACCACAGTTAATCAGTAAATCAACAACCGGGAATTGATCTTCC
Organism: Endozoicomonas sp. YOMI1; assembly: GCF_024606345.1. Taxonomy (GTDB): domain Bacteria; phylum Pseudomonadota; class Gammaproteobacteria; order Pseudomonadales; family Endozoicomonadaceae; genus Endozoicomonas. The sequence goes on along the minus strand of NZ_JAHHPM010000327.1, from coordinate 6,128 downwards.
CTGACAGGGTTATGTTGGCTTACAAAAAAAAGAAGGCTATTTAAACCCCCATTGCATGCTTCTGCATTGAGAGCGGCTGGCAAGCTCTGCCTTCTGTGTTTGATATGTTGAAGTATCAGGTTAAGAGTTTCTATAGTCCCGTACTGGCAAGCAAAATGAACAGGTGTTCTACCTTTTCCCTCATGTATTAAGACAGAGGCACCATTTTTCAGGAAAAAATCGATCATCGGAAGGTCATTATTACAGATCGCAACATGTAATGGTGTTTGTCCTAAATGATTTTGTTTATTTAAATCACTTTTAAAATGATGGGGTAAGGCATTTTTCCATAATTGAGCCACTGGAAGTTCTTCATGCACCGCTGCCATATGTAAAACAACATCCCCATCACTATCAGGATATTTTGCAATTAATTCCAGTAAATGACTGCGTAAAGATAATTCAGGTTTACACTGAGTGGGAGATAAATCTCTTTGGGTTAGAGTACAATCGAGAGATTCGTCCCTCTCTACTTGATATCTGGCCGTCGAAATTCTTGCCAGTTGCTCTTCAGAGTCTGCACCACTTTCGGCATCACTGGTAGGGGGGGATATATCTTTGTAGCTGGGTTCAGATAAGAACGTTTTTGCACGGATATCCAAAATAACCTCCATAATTTTCGACACATTAAAATCTTTTCAGACCAATATCAGAGTCGATAGTTTCAGAAGGAGTGATTTTGTAAGGCAAGAAATTTTCTTTTTTCCCGGATCAGCCCCTTAACCGGAGCTGACCCGGGGAACCGGCGTTTAAAGCATCCGATGCAGTACATCATGCTCAGGCTTATCGAAGTAACGATGTTTAATGGTGGCCAGAATGTGCAAGACCACAATGCCCAGCAGAACATAGGGAATAATGACGTGGATATCGTGGAGTCGGCCCGCCAGCTCAGGATTCTTCTCCAGGAAGCTGGGCATGACCAGGTTGAACAGCGGCACATCACGACCGGCAGCGTCAGACATCATGTAGCCACTCACCGGTACCAGGAACATAAAGAGATACAGGAGCCAGTGTACCAGTGTTCCCAGTTTTTTCTGATAAGTCGGCATGCTGTCCGGTAGTTTCGGAATCTGACTGGCCCAGCGAATCACCAGACGGGCAAACACCAGGAAGATCACCAGAACACCGAAGGATTTATGCCAGTGGTAAATGTCGTATTTATAGCTGACGTTATCTTCCAGTCCAACCATATACCAGCCAGCTGCGATGATTCCCAGAATAAGAAGACCGACAGTCCAGTGCATCAGGCGCATGAGTACGGGGTATTTATCAGAGTTGCTCATCGGTTTGCCCTGCTTTTTTTTTAGGTGCGAGGTATCATAATTTATATAGTGTTCTGGTGCTACAGCTGTTCATATTGTGGTTGTATTAAAGCCTGTCCGTTGCCCAATAATTAGTCATTTGTAGCCGTATCAGGATATTCCGGGCGACCCTGTATTGAATCCAGGAGATTAGTTACAGCAGCCAGTCAAAACAAACCCTGGACAGGCTATACAGTGGAAAAGATCAACCGGATTTATGCGCAATTTTATCAAGCGCTGCCGGGTACTGCACATTGATGTCTTCATTGGAACCAACGCTCAGACCAAGGTCTCTGACCAGGCCATCTTTCAAGCCATAAACCCAGCTGTTTACCGTCAGTTTCTGACCACGATCCCAGGCGTCCTGAACGATAGTCGTCTGGCAGACGTTCAGCACCTGCTCCAGAACGTTAAGTTCACACATTCTCTGGAACTGTTCATCATCACTGCCAGCACAAGCAAGCAGCTCAGAGTGCTTCTTCTTAACGTCCTGCACATGCCTGAGCCAGTTATCGATCAGTCCCAGCTTTGAGTTGTTCATGGCTTCGCGCACACCGCCACAACCGTAATGCCCCGTCACGATAATGTGCTCTACCTTCAGGAAGTCCACAGCATATTGAAGGACTGACAGACAGTTCAGGTCGGTATGAACCACCACGTTAGCCACGTTTCGGTGCACAAACAGTTCGCCCGGAAGAAGGCCGACGATTTCGTTGGCAGGTACCCGACTGTCCGCACACCCGATCCAGAGATACTTGGGCGCCTGCTGCTCAGAGAGCTGTTCAAAAAAGCCGGGCTTTTCTTCACGAATGGACTTGGACCACTGATTATTGTTTTCAAGGAGGTTTGCCAAACTAGACATAGTTTCCTGATCCATATTTCGGTTCCATAACTGGAGAACGTTATAGCAACTCCGCTCTGGCAAGACCAGTACTCTAATGTAAGAGGTTTGTAACAGGGAAATGCGGCAGTCTATTCCCGGTCAGCCTCCTGATGCAGCCAAGCGCTGTTATATATACATTCACAGGCACACCGTTCCCACGGTCCTCCGTGGGAATGGATACCGAACCTCTCCGCAAATGTAGAACCCCCCTTGAAACTCTCATGATTCCGGGCAGAAACAGATTGTTTTACATCCTGCAGGCTCCGGTATGTATTTCCACGCAGAGCGAGAGAGCGGGGGTGTGCGCTCTGTGGGGATTAGCATTTTTCAGCCTAAACAGAGTCACTTTCCGGACTGACACCTAATTGCACAAGATATTCATATAGATCATCAATAACGTTTTGTAACTCTTGCTTCACCCTTTCAGGAGGTTTGGCAGGAGGTGCTGTTGGCTGGTGTGTGCTAGCTGATGCTGTGGGGTTTTGGCCAGTGGCCTGGAGCTCTTGCTCCCATGGCGCTGGAGAGTGATCACTATAATGATGAAGGTCTTTCATGCTCTGACTTTCGGGACTGACTTTTCCCGGTTGATAGTGTTGATTTGATAAGTGAGGGGAACTATACGATCCGGGTTGAGATGTCTGGATCTGTTGTTCTGATATTTTCTCTTCAAAAAATAATGTTTTGTCTTTGACTTTTTCCGCTGGATCTTCAGCTATGGGATGTGTTGTCGATTGTTTCTGGCTGACTGAAACTTGCGGATTTGAATGCCGGGATGCTCGCAAAGACGCTAAAGATTTTGATTGATAATGGTCTCCCCTGGTCTGACCATCCGGGAGCATTTTTTCAGTTACTTCCCTTCGCAAACTCTTGTTTAGTGCTTGTACTTCTGATTGGTTTTCCGTCGAGGGTTGGCAATCAGGAAAAGCAGTTGAGTGGTCAACAGGGAGGGGAGTTGGCGACGATCTGTCCATGGAACCACCTTGCTTAAGCAAATTTAAAGACGTTATCCATGAAAGAGACATCAATCTGATAGTGGTGTTCATGCCGCAGTCAGAATAATTTTTGTTTAATTGCCTATGGCTATTAACGGCTCTCGTTAATAGCCATTTGCTGGGACTATCTATAGCGGTTTACCTGATCCCGTAATTCGATCGCTGCGTTCCTTGCGGCTTCTGCAAAGTCATCGCCACCACTGGCATAAATAATGCCCCGGGATGAGTTCGCAATAATTCCCCTGCCTTCGCTGTTCAGGCCATTTTTAACGGTTGCTTCAACATCGCCACCCTGAGCGCCAAGGCCTGGCACCAGGAACGTCATATCTCCGGTAATTTCACGAATACGCTTTAGTTCCGTTGGGTTTGTGGCACCAACAACCAGCAGGATGTTGTTATGCCCATTCCACTGCTCCTGACACATCCTGGCAATCACTTCATACAGCATGGCGGACTCACCATTGGCCTGCTGGACCGGCAGGTTCTGAATAGCTGCAGCACCGGGATTTGAGGTGCGGCACAGAATAACCGTTCCCTTATCTGCATAGCTTGAGAATGGCTCTACGGTATCAATTCCCATATAGGGGTTTACCGTCACCGCATCGGCCTGATAACGCTCAAAGGCTTCAATGGCGTACTGGCTGGCAGTGCTACCAATATCACCACGCTTGGAGTCAAGAATAACCGGGATAGCAGGATATTGAGTGCGAATGTAATCAATGGTCATGGCCAGCTGATCTTCAGCACCGCAGGCATGGTAATAGGCTGCCTGAGGCTTATAACAGCAGATAAGGTCGGCGGTTGCATCAATTATGGCTTTATTGAATTCCAGGATAGGCTTTTCCATCCCCTGAATAGAGGCAGGAAAGCGCTCGGGTGAAGGGTCAAGGCCTACGCACAACAAAGTGTTGTTTTTCTCCATGGCAGCCTGAACCCGATCAAGAAACCGCATTGTTAACCTCAGCGTTAGGTAAAAAGTGCTGAGCGGGGAGTCTAGCAGTATCCGTTACCTTTTACATGTGTTGGTGGGACCGGAGTGGCTGTCAGACAGCCTATAGCCATTAACCCATCTTCACATGCTTTGGATGTTCCCTGACCCGTTTAAGCCAGGCCATGATAAAAGGAAAGTCGGTCAGACCATAGCCACCTTCCGGTGCAATATGCGTGTAGCCATACAGGCTGATATCGGCGATGGTTATCTGGTCACCAACCAGCCAGTCATGGTGCTCCAGGTGCGTTTCCATTACCTGCAGTGCTTTGTAGCCACTGGCTTTCTTTGCCTGAAGCGCGGCCTCATGCTTTTTGGGTCTGCCAAGGAATTTCACGATAAACCTGGCCGTTGCAATATAAGGCTCGTGACTGTATTGCTCAAAAAACTGCCACTGCAGAACTTTTGCCCTGAAGAAAGGGTCTGAAGGGAGATAGTCAGTGCCGTCAGCCAGGTAGTTCAGAATGGCATTGGACTCCCACAGGTAATTCCCGTCGGGTAATGCCATGACCGGAATCTTGCCATTGGGGTTCATGGCCAGGAACTCATCGGTATGCGTTCCGCCACCCAGAATATTGGTGTGCTCCCACTCACAGTCAATATCCAGGTGGCTCATCAGCAGCTTGATCTTGTAGCAGTTGCCGGACTGGGCATCTCCGTAAACTTTGTACACAGGCTTGCTCCTGTTTGACAAAATTTCATCCGACATTGGTACTCTTTATTCAAAGGCGGTGCAAGTCTATTTTGAGGAAGGAAAATGGGCGATAAGATTTCCTTTTGCTACGCAGACAAGTAAACGACATTATTCATGTTCTATCTACAGTGAGCATTCAAAAGCCACTCTCGATAGAATGCAGACTTTCTATAAAATTCCCGGGTGTATGGTAATGATCGATAGTGACGATTTGATGAGTGGTGAGGCCGTCATCGAAATAGTTGAAAACCAGCTGGCAGAAAATAACCCGCCAAGGGTAAAGGAGACCTTGATGAGGCTGATGCTGGAAGGTATTGAGCGGGAAGAAGCCATTCAGTACATTGCCTGTGCCCTGTGTGTTGAGCTGCTGGATATGGTCAATCATCAGACGGCGTTCAATGAACAGCGGTATAACACTAATCTGGATGCTTTACCGGAAATGCCATGGTCTGAAGATCTGTAAGTTAGCCGCTAACCTGACAACAGATTGGATGAAATGAAAATGAGGCAAATAAAAATTGAACTTTCAGTTAATTTGCTTATCCTGAATTCGTATCTTAAATTTTAGAAAAAATGGATTTTTCAGAATTAACTCTTAAACAAAGGTTCTCACCTCATTGATTTATATCGGGGTGGGTAACCAAAAGGGGTATTATCAGTGAATCCAGTTATTAATAGTGTTGGCCAGTCCGGTTGCAGTGGTGATTACAGTAATAAAACTGCCGGATTACCCCAAGATAAGGGAAGCGCAGGCACATACGCCGGTCGCCCCGTTTCTGTTCATGAAAATCAGGACGTCCAGCCTTCAATCCAGAAACCCATTGGGCATGAAGAGCATTCCGGTCTCACGAAATTTAAGGTTCGCAAGCATGAAAAACCACCTTCCGACTTGTTTTACTCTCTCAGAAAAAAAGAGTATGGATAGCTGAAATGGAAAAATTACATCACCCTTGTTTAGCTCTGAAAATCTCAAGCCATGGTGCAAACGAGTTTATTGAAGGATGTCTGGATTTTAAAAAGTTGTTGAATTGCCGCATCGACATTATCCCACTCAAATCAGGTTGTGGATTTTATACTCATCCTATACCAGCTGAGGACGGTTCAAAGAAAGGCAAGGTTAAAATGGAGTCGGAAAATGGGGAAACGATCATTACGTTTACAGGTGATCATGGATTTAAGCTCGACTTTAGACTTTGCATGACACGAAAGATTGGTCAGGTTCCGATAAAAT
>NZ_JAHHPM010000326.1 GCF_024606345.1 Endozoicomonas sp. YOMI1 | reverse complement strand
ATAGGTTTTTGTTAACTGCAACAAGCCCCTGCGTGCAGGGCTGGATCAATTATACCAATCGTGCTTTCTAACTACCGTAATTAGCATTGAGATATGGACGTCAGAGCGTAGCTGTGAGGCTACGCCCTGTCCCGATGGCTGTTGACGATTACATTACACGCATGCCAGGTTGAGCGCCTTCGTGAGGTTCAAGAATCCAGAGGTCCTTACCGCCAGGGCCTGCGGCCAATACCATACCTTCGCTCACGCCAAACTTCATTTTACGTGGAGCCAGATTGGCCACCATAACCGTATGTTTGCCAATCAGGGCTTCTGGTGCATAAGCAGACTTGATGCCGGCAAAGATATTGCGAGGCTCAGGTTCGCCAATATCCAGGGTCAAACGCAGCAGCTTGCCTGCCCCTTCCACCAGTTCGGCATTGACAATTCTGGCGATGCGCAGATCGACTCTGGCGAAGTCATCAAAGGTGATTTCGTCAGCAATAGGATCTTTCTCCAACCATTCAGAAGATACGGAAGACGTCTCAGATGGCTTATTGGATGATTCCATTTGGGCTAAGACCTCCTTGCTGGCTGCGATCATGGACGCTACTTTATCGGCTTCGACACGGGTCATCAATGGTTCAAATTTATTGACCTTGTGATCCAGAAGCAGCGTCTGGCTGTCCTGCCAGGTCAGGGGGGCAACATTGAGGAATGCCTCCGCTTTCACCGTCATGGCTGGCAGTACGGGCTTGAGGTAGATCATCAGCAGTCGGAACAGGTTGATGCCGGTGCTGCATATGTCATGAAGCGCCTGATCCTTGCCTTGTTCTTTGGCAACCACCCATGGCTTCACTTCGTCAATCCAGGCATTGGCTTTGTCTGCCAGCGCCATGATCTCACGCATCGCCTTGCCGAACTCGCGACCTTCATAGTGCTCGGCAATGCGCTGTGCCGCCTCCTGGAACCCGGCAGTGAGTTCTGGTGCGCTCTTGTGGGAAGAGAGGGTAGCAGAAAGCCTGCCGCCAAAACGCTTATTGAGAAAACCGGCATTACGGCTGGCAATATTAACCACCTTGCCCACCAGGTCTGAGTTTACCCGTTGGATAAAGTCATCGGTATTCAGGTCAAGGTCATCAATACGGCTGGAGAGTTTGGCGGCGTAATAATAACGCAGATACTCAGGATCCAGGTGTTCCAGGTAAGTACGGGCGGTGATGAAAGTGCCACGGGACTTGGACATCTTTTCACCGTTAACGGTCAAATAACCATGCACATTCACACGGGTTGGGGTGCGATAGTTAGTACCATGGAGCATGGCTGGCCAGAACAGGCAGTGGAAGTTGACAATGTCCTTGCCTATAAAGTGGTGCACTTCGCACTGGCTGTCTTTCTGCCAGTACTCATCAAAGCTCAGGTCATCACGGCGCTGGCAGAGGTTGTCAAATGCCGCCATATAGCCAATTGGCGCATCCAGCCATACATAGAAGTATTTACCGGGTTCTGCGGGGATTTCAAAGCCGAAGTAAGGTGCATCACGGGAGATATCCCAGTCCTGCAGGCCCGCATCCAGCCATTCCGCCAGTTTGTTGGCAATTTCCTCGGAGATGGTGCCAGAGCGGGTCCACTGCTTCAGGAAGGCAGCAAAATCCGAGAGTTTAAAGAAGAAATGCTCACTCTCTTTGTCAACGGGTGTAGCACCGGAAATGGCTGACCGGGCGTTTTTCAGTTCCGCCGGTGAGTAGGTCGCCCCACAGGCTTCACAGTTGTCGCCATACTGACCGGAGGCACCACATTTCGGGCAGTCACCCTTGATGTAACGGTCTGCCAGAAACATCTGTTTCTCAGGATCATAAGCCTGAACAATATTTCGACTGACAATATGGCCCTTTTCTTTCAGAGCCAGGTAAATCGCTTCTGAGAGCTTACGGTTCTCTTCCGAGTGGGTGGAGTAGTAATTATCAAACGCCACATGGAACTCACCAAAATCGCGAACCCGTTCGATGTTAATTCGAGCCACGGACTCTTCCGGTGAAATGCCCTGTTTTTCCGCATGGAGGCTGATGGCGGTACCATGGGCGTCATCAGCACAAACGTAGGTGCACTGGTTGCCAGACAGCTTCTGGAAACGAACCCAGATATCAGTCTGGATGTATTCCACCAGGTGTCCCATATGCAGAGGGCCGTTGGCATAGGGCAGGGCACTGGTGACAAGTATTTTGCGTTGGCTCATGCGATTCTGTCTTGATGGTCGGATATAAAAAACGGGAATGCGCCATTATACAAACTGTCCATGGGAAAGCCTATTCGGAACAGTCCCGCGTTAACCTGACATTCATTTATAACCAGGTTGAGTCTGTATCCGCTTCGGCTTCAGCGTTTTTCAGTTGATCAAACAGTGATGCTGTTTCTTGCTCATAAGTTTGACCGACAGCAGAACCTTGAAGTTTTACGTTGCTGGTCCCCACCTCATCGAATGAAAACGCTCTTTTGCTCTCAGGAAGACCTTTTATCACAGAACTGATCTCGGCCCTTATGGGAAACTGACCTTTGTACCGTTACTAAAAACCTACGATAATCAGG
>NZ_JAHHPM010000325.1 GCF_024606345.1 Endozoicomonas sp. YOMI1 | reverse complement strand
TCGCCATAGACTGGCAAAAGCCTGCGAAGTCAGAAAGAAGCCTCGCCTGATAAGGAGTGTCACCTATTGCCTGCTCCAGAAATTCAATCAGTTTGCTCTGGGCATCGTCCGTCAGTTTTGCCCCAGTGCTCTCAATGATGCGTTGAAACAACTCTGCCTTATCGTAATGGCTGTACTTTATTGCCCTTATCAGATCTTTATTCAGTTTGCTCAGGGCATCGTCCGTCAGCGCTGGCCCGGTGCCCTGGGTAATGGGTTGTGGTTGTAGTTCCTGAGACAGAATATTGGTGTGTCTTTCCTGATTTTCTGCCCCCTCTGCTCCCACCACAAGACCCGATGATTTTACTAACTCAGACAGGCCACCTCTGAATAATGGGCAGACTTTCCTTTCCCCGATTAGAGGGGTATTTAAAGGGACCGACTCTATACTGTTTCTGTGCATGGGATTAGAACAAAAGTAGTCGTTACATCCCGGCAAAATATTTTTACCCCGTACAGGGTAATTCTCTCCTGCGTCAGTGGGTTGTAACTGGTCAAAAGCTGCTGGCAAAGCCACATCGTAAGTGTGATTCTTAATGGAAATACCGGGCTGTAGTGGAGAAACTGTCGGCAGTTTTGTTCAGTTACAGCAGGTTGAGGTTAGGTGACAGGCATCCTATTACATTTCAGATTGAACTTAATAACTGACTCTCGGTCAAAGTGGTATAAAAGTTCAAATATGCAGTAACCAATTATGCAGTAACCAATTTAAAGGACTACCTGACCATGAATCCGATTGATAAGGCTATAAATCCTGCCCCCCCTTTCGGTTGTGAAAAAAGGACACCACCCTGTAAACAGGAAGAATTTCGATGCAGAAATGTCAAAAAAAATCAACATAATGGTGAATTTTCCGTGACTACTGAACCTGAATCACTCACATCTGATGAGCTGTTAAGGTCCAGAAGTGTAGAGTTGAAAGAAGCACAAATCAAGGAAAGGCATAAATTCAGTAGTTCTGACCAATTCCAGGCAGAGCTTGAAGAAATTAAAACAAAGCTAAGTAATGACGGTTTTTGTTTTGAAGACATTGAAGAATGCAAAAAAGAACTAATCTCACTTGTTAAAGAAAGAACCGGATTTCTCTATTTTAATAAAATAAGCACAATTCCATTTTTTATAGAAAGCAGTGAAAAAACTCAAAAGATCAAAAAAATATTCAACCGTTGCAAGAATGATTTCAAGGAATTAACCACAATAAATCCTGATGACTGTTTTGATGAAACTTTAAAAAAACTAGGCCTTATTCTTAGGTTATGCAAACACTATTCATTACCAACCTCAACCATTAAGATTAAAGAGGTATTCAATAAGGCATACATAAGTTGTGAATTCAACCAATCAACTCTTTCCTCAATTGAGGAAAAGGACCGTATTTTTTTCAGTGAACATTTATCTGTTTTTTTACTATTTGATCTTCTTCTTGACGGCAATTTTGATACTACATCCGAATTGTTTTTTCCTGTAATTTCTTATCAACTTAAAAATTACAAAGCTGTAAGTTTGAGTGATATCAATTTCGGACATTCTTCCTTAAACATTGATTTTGAGAGCACTGACCATCATACTCAGACCCTCTGGATACTATTTTCAATTTTAGGCTACTGGGATACATCAGATCTCTATTTTGAATATTTTGCCGATGCTCTAAAAACTCAGCGAGCTATTCATCTAATAGAAAATGACAGTTTCATAAAATACCTTACCATGAGAATGGATACTGATTTTTATTTTTGTGATTGTATTAAGGACTTAATTAAACCTGATAATCACTTTCACTCTCCAAAACTAAACACTCATTTGGATAAGCTTAGAAATAGCTCTATAACGAATTTCCTGAATCCCAGACATGAAATAATTTTTGCATTAAAAACATTCAGTGTCAGTAATTATATGCATGATGAGCATGCAGGGTGCTTATACGACCACTTTAAAAAAAGTCAAAACAAGCATTATTCATCAAAATTAATAGATCTACTGCATAAACCTCCTGTGCTTCAGGAAGCAGAAGTAGAAAAGAGGATGTCTGAAGTAGACACCAAGATAATTAATATAATCAATGAAAATCTGAGTGAGGATAGTAAAGCACTGTTTATGGGCCTGCTTAAAGCCAACGAAATAAAAGTCAATAATGCCGCACAGGTGCATATGAAAAAAATATCCATTATGACGGATATTATTTCCACCCTAACCAATATTGACCGCAGTACGGCTAAAAATATGATTGACCCGGTACAATTGATATTAATTAAACAACCCTGGAAAACCCCTTACGGGCATATCTTCGATGAAGAGACCATGTATGATGCTATTGGGATTACCGGTAACCTCTGGGCGACTGGTAAGTGTCCTATAACCGGTGGAGATTTGTCCTTTAAAAACTCATCCCTTCTCCTGGAATTACGAAGTGATATTGAAGAAATACCAAAAGAAATTAAAGATAAGATAGAATCGTTATTTCTTATGCTTCATACCGTTATAACTGAATGGTGAAAATTTCACCATCAGTTATCTTTGGATTTTGGAATATTGCCGAATTTATTCTGAAGCTTCCAGTTTATCCTGGGTCCTGAGCTCAAAATCTTCGAGTTAGGATTTATCTCAACAAAGCCCGAACCAAACTGATCACCTGCTATAATGTCAATCAGAAAAGCGTCGTACTCGGCATCTTTAATCCCCTGCGCCAGCAAACAGCATGATTAAAACATATATCCCTCTTTATGCGCTATGGTATATCTGGCATGATCCGGCCAATTCACAGTTCACCGGTTAAGAGTCCGTATGTCATTAAAACCTTTTAAGCTCAATAAGAGCACCTATCTGAGTGATCCTGATAAGTGCAACGATCAACTGCAGGAATGGGTAGAGCAGTTTCTGGATATCTTTTACGAATCGCCAGAATATCAAAAGCTCTCAAAAGCCAATCAGAAATCCGGCGGCATGATGTTCAGTATGTTTATGGAACTGAACATGAACTACCTGGGCAAAGGACTTGAGTCCATTGACCTGAAATCAACCCGCGAGGTGATGACCAAACTGTTTCCCCGTAAGACAATCTGTTCCAATACTCAGGCAAAAACGATCGTACCCGAGATTATCGCCTGCTGGCAGTGCCTGCAGCGCTTGATTGATGGTTCAGCCCAAAAGAAAAAGCTCAAACATGCCGAAGCCATTATCAACTACCTTCAGAGCATTAAAAAAGACTACCTGAATATTTACAACCCGCACGGTTCTCCAGGTCCATCAGTAACCATGCTGGAAAGCAGGTCAGAACCAGCGCCCGATAAAACAAATACTGAGGAGGACTGGATAGAAGATTTGATTGACGATGCGGCAGCCAACCTGGCAACCATTCGTAAGCAACCGGAGCCACCTCAGAGCTGGCATCGCCTTTATGATCTGCAATCATTGTCACAGTTCCTGTTTACCATCTGTATTGAAGGCATTGACGAAGAAGAGTCTGAGGCTATTGCCACAATCCTTTCGTTTGCCCTGAACGGTCTCTTTATTCAGATTCGTCAGGGTAATTCTCAGGCTGCTCACTTCTGGCAGGAAGTGGAACAAAATATCGTCATGTCCTATGAGCACGATGAACTGGACAGCGTTGTTATGACGCCACTGCTGGGTGTCCTGACCAATTATCGACAATACCTGTCCAAATCATTCATTGAGTTCATCCATCATTGGCAAACGGCGGATCATGATTCGCAAGACGGGGAAAGTGAATTTTCTCTGGAGGACCTGAACAACATCTGTCAGGCCATGCTGGAGGAAATTCCCGATGAATTTACCTTCGCCTCCGTCTGGCAGGAAGAAATGGGCTTTATGCCACTGGCAGGCATGATGCTTATTACTCAGCAGATGCTCTCTTTTGATAACCCAAGATATGGTGATTATCTGGCTTTATTAGTGCTGGACGAGCAGGAAGAGAAGGCCGTCACAGTGGCTGAACTTCTGGCCAAACACCCAAAGGCGATCACGCCCTTAACACTGGAACGAATAATCCGTATTCGCAACTGGCTGCCTAAAGCGGTTCAGACTCACATTGACAAGCTCATTAAAAATGTCCGTAAGCTGGGCGTCTGTCCTTCCGGGAAAAAAGTATCCACTGATGGCCAGATGCAGGCCTGGATGACCTCCGTCGATGGCAGTGGAGCCCAGGGAGTGATGATCATGGTCAATGATATCGACGAGCCCCGGGCATTCCGTCTGGTTAATTTTGTACTTAAAGAGGCGGTCGGGATTGTCGACATTTCCGTGTCGCCGCCAGAAACCCGCAAAAAACTCCAGCAAATCATTACCAGCACAAAACAACACGGCGTTCCCCTTGAAAAAGTATCCAGTGAACTGATTCGGACACTTATCCCACCGTTTATGGCCCTGAATCTCAGCAGCAAAACCTGCCTCAGTGCAGATATGCTGGAAGGCATGGAACTGCTTGGCCTCAATAACTGGAATCCGGCGGCTGCACGCTTTGAGACCCTTAACCCCGAACTGTTAAGTTTTGCTACGCCACCTTCCGATCAGGAGATAGCCAATGCCCAGAAACGTTCTGTCAGCTGGACAAATTCTGCTTTTGCCGACAGCTGGCTGATCCCGGATGCCTTCACCATCACAGGGGGTACCGTTAAAAAGATGGTCAGCGAGATCTGTGACCAGGTATTTGAACCCCAAAAAGGGCAATGGCGTGAGCGTATGCAGCGCATGAGTCTCTGGGCTAATGCCTGTGAAAGTAAGCAACGACAAAAACAGGCACGGGATTTTGCCGTTGTCAGCTGGCTACTGGAACAGGATATACCTGCCCGTCAAATCAAACTTCTGGAGAGTATCGCCAAAAAGTCGCTTTAATTGCCCCTCCCCTGCAGGTGATAAGTAGTTGGCCAAATGGAATCGTATATTTCTGGCTAAGTGGACAGTTCACAACGTAGGGAGCATATCCGTAGCTATGTGATCGGAGTTGTAACGCCGCACGACTGCATGGATGCAGGAGCTAGGAACCTGTCGGACTTAAGACTGTCCTACTGCGGTTGCGATAAATTGGTCTAAAAATTC
>NZ_JAHHPM010000324.1 GCF_024606345.1 Endozoicomonas sp. YOMI1 | reverse complement strand
AAAAAGGCCAGGTTGCTTTTCTCGGAATTGATCTGAGCAAAAAGAGTTTCCAGCTACACGGTGTTGATGCCAAAGGTCATGTGGTTATCAAAAAGAAACTTAATCGCAAAGCACTCATGCCCTTTATTGCCAATCTGCCTCAATGCGCTATAGGCATCGAAGCTTGTGGAGGTTCACACTACTGGTGTCGTAAATTTACCGAACTGGGTCATGACGTTCGTATTATGGCTCCCCAGTTCGTAAAACCTTACGTAAAGTCAAACAAGAATGATGCTGCTGATGCTGAGGCTATCTGTGAAGCAATGCAACGGCCCAGCATGCGCTTTGTACCAACCAAAACGATTGAGCAGCAGGATATTCAAAGCCTACACAGAATACGTAGCCAGGCCGTGGCCAGAAGGACTGCATTGGGTAACCAGATCAGAGGTTTTTTAATGGAATACGGGGTCATTATTCCCAAGGGCATAGCCTTCATCAGTAAACAGATCCCCCTGGTTCTGGAAGATGCTGAAAACGGTTTAACAGTGTTGTTCCGTGAACTTCTCAGTGAACTGTACGAAGAGATGAAACACCTGGACGAGCGAGTAGAAAAGCTTGAACAAAAGCTCGAAACCATTGCAGCCAATAATGAAGCTTGCAAACTATTGCTAACCATACCCGGCATTGGGTTGCTCAGTGCTACGGCACTGTTTGCTGCGATTGGTGATATATCAGCATTTAAAAATGGCAGGGAAATGGCGGCCTGGTTGGGACTGGTGCCCAAGCAGGCGTCTACTGGTGGAGTGCCTACCTTACTGGGCATCAGTAAACGGGGCGACACCTACCTGCGAACCCTGCTTATACACGGTGGCAGAACCGTTGTCAGGGTAGCCGGCAAACACGACGATCGACGTAATGATTGGATTAAAGAGCTTGATCAGCGCAGGGGCAAGAATATATCAGCGGTAGCTGTTGCTAATAAAAATGCTCGCATTGCCTGGGCTGTGTTAACCAAGAAAGAGCCGTACAAGGCAGCAGCAT
>NZ_JAHHPM010000323.1 GCF_024606345.1 Endozoicomonas sp. YOMI1 | reverse complement strand
TCAGATCCCGGCAAGTCTGCCGGTTGTCTTCTGTGATCTGCTCGCATTCGCTACGGGGTGGGAATTGTTCTTTCAGTGCAGACAGCTTTCTGGTGATCTGCGTAAGGTCTTTCACAAGCTCTAATGCTTTTACAGGCATGGGAACCTGAGTAACCATTGTTACCATCGGGTGGTCAGTGTTCAGTGTTTGGTTCACAATATGCGCTCCAATGTATTAGCGTGCGTTGGAATTGCTGAAAGGGGGCTTGCAGTGTGGCGCTGTAAGCTCCCTCCTAAATACTCTCGTCCGGTCTTGTGGCGTGTAGTCCGGGCGATCATTGCTTTGTTCTCTTGCTGTTAGCTGCCTCCTGTTCTGCCAGAGTCTTGAAAGCTGGTTGATTTGTTAGCCAGTTATCCAGATCAACAATCCTGTACCTGACTCTCCTTCCAATCTTTATGAAAGGAGGCGGCTCCAGCCCTGATAGCTGCCCGGTAATTCGAGCCTGGATAATTTCTGTTTTAGCTACGCCGATGTAACCGGATGTCTGGTCTGTATCCAGTACAGCCATAGCGACTGACTTTTCTTTAGGCATAAGAAGCCCCTCTTCGAATTCATCAAAGTTTAAAATCGGATCCATTCCTGAAGCGTCATGCTAGATAGGAGACAAGGTTCAAACAGGTTTGTTTGGTTTCTGTTGCCTTGTCTTGCGATGATATTGACCTGTTCACCAGGAAAAAACAAAGCCGGTTTTGCCCAAAATGGACAAAAACTGTAGTTGTTTTAAAAAAAACGAGCCCCTATTTGTGCATGAGAAAACAAAAGAGGACGAAAGAGGACGAAAGAGGCATATAAAGGCACTGTATGAGAACACGATTATTCTTATTGTAAAGAAGTGTAAAGGCTACCCGATGGTAGCTACAGCCTCTAATTTTCTCTCGTCATTGGTGTGTAAGTAACGGGCAGTTGTCTCAAGGCTTTCATGCCCCATAAGTTCTTTGATGGTTACAAGGTCTATTCGTGCGTGTGCCAGCCTTGTCCCGAATGTATGCCTTAAGTCGTGTAGGCGAACGTCTGGTAATCCTGCCAGCTCTCTCAATGCTGTCCATGCTGATTTAATGTTATCCATCCTTCGACCTGTTTTAGGACTTGGGAATACAAGGTCTCTGGGCTGGCTCTCATTCAGCCAGGTAACAAGGGTGTTAAATGCAGTGTCGTTCAGTGGGATCTGTCTTGTCTGGCCTGACTTGGCTCCTTCACCAACAACGGTAAGGGATGGTCGTTTACTCGATAGGTCAACGTCTTTTACTTTGAGGTTAAACAACTCACCTCGCCTTAAGCCAGTATTCAGGGCAACCAATACCATAGGCATAATGTGATCGGTAAACTTGCCTGTAATCGGCTCTGGTGCTTCTCTGGTGCGGGTTTCGCAATGCTTAATGAATCGTAGCCTCTCGGCTCTTTGCTCTTCTTGCCGGGTTTCTGTTGCGGCTAAAAGCTGCTGTTCTTCTGCCTCAGTCAGAAATCGAATCTTTTTGTTTTTATCCTCCTTAAGTTTCTTAACGTCTGGCATTGGTGACTTGTCTATCAGGCCAGCATTAACCGCACGGGTAAACACTCCCCGTAATGCGGTAAGCTCCCGATTACACGCCGATGCTTTCCCTGTGTAAGCACGCTTCCATTTCTCAAGCTGCCATGCGGTTATTTCTGGCATTGGCTTATCCAGAAATTCTTTGAAGCTTCGCTTTACCCTGGGCACTGTGTCGGCTGCTGTCTTTGCTGGTGCTACTTCCAGATACCCACCATCAAGAAAGGCTCTCAAAGTTTGCTGGCTTTTCTTGACTGCTTCCGCCCTGGCTTCTTTTCTTTTAACAGCAAGGTCTTCACCTTTGGCAACATCACCGGCCATAGACTTGGCCAACTCTCTGGCTTGATCGGCTGTGATTGCCCCATGCATACCCAGCTTAACCGTGTTCCTTTTGCCGTTCAGTCGATAGCGTAGATAGTGCTTGTCCGAAAACCCATCAGCCCTTGAAAACAGCAGTCTGTGGCCTTACT
>NZ_JAHHPM010000035.1 GCF_024606345.1 Endozoicomonas sp. YOMI1 | reverse complement strand
ACCTGTTGTCGCTGGCCATTATCTATCATGACGCCGCAGCGGAAGATGTTCCCAAACGAGATGAAGAAGTCAGGGGGGGTTACTATTTCAAACGGGATCTGAAGGGGCAGTATCCACAACAACAGCTGGATGGTATAGCCGAGGCGCTGGCCAGCAAGGAAGACGACGTACATGGCAAGAGCAACCAGAATATTTCCCCATCGGTTCGCCGTTATCTGCGGGTACTGCGCTTTGCTGACCGCATGGACTTTATCCGATGCACCGGGGTTGATGCCTCGTTCCCGGGATTCTGCACAGGCCGACACCCGCTTACAGGGTTTGACCCCCGGCGTTTGGATCTGCCGTCGCAACTCACCAGGGATTTCACCGGTGACCCTGCCCTGAAGCCGGACTTCCAACGCCAACTGGAAGCCGCCATGCATGGTGCCGCTGATCTGTTACAGGTCACTGGCAGCCATAGTAGATAGAGACTGTCGGGCGGATTCCTATACCCAGACGTATCATCTCAAACCTGACAGGACGGCCATTAAAGAGAAATTTGAACTGACCCCCTTGCCACTGCAGAACATGGAAAACTACCTGGATGATAATGTCCGGCGTTTTATTGCCAGCCGAGCAGGCATTCACACCTGTTCCAGCCCTGACCATAAAGACTGCAAGACTGACCGGCAAAAGGGGATTACCCGTGGCATCCATAATAGCTTCCATGACCTCAGGCAAGTGCAGGTGCCAACAGGGATGACCCGGCTGGAAAAGATGCAGTGTCGCCAGGGTTTCAGTCTGCTCAGCATGGCAACACAAGAGGCCATCGCCCAAGAGGTGCAACGACTGCAATCCCAAGGGATACTTATGAGCCTTGGCACATTAACCCAGCAAACCCTGAAATCACCCCTGGCAAAACAAGTGCTTGAGCAAAGAGGATTTGCGGTGATCAGTGAGAAGCGCTTCAGGGGGTATGACGACACTGGCAAGGTAAACCTGCAGGAAATGCTGGTGCCCATTCCTGTGGGTTCTGTCAGTTCATGATGCCTTTGTCCAGGAGGCTGTGGTCGCAATGATCATCAATGGTCTTCATTTGTTTCTCTTCCTTTTTTTTCTTTTTGGTTTGCCGGTGTGCTCTTTTGAATGTTCTTCGGTGGTTAAGTGAAAGTAATCTGAGGGTTGCCTTCCTTTATCGGTAGTCATGTGTGCC
>NZ_JAHHPM010000322.1 GCF_024606345.1 Endozoicomonas sp. YOMI1 | reverse complement strand
TTCGCATCACCTAACAGGATGTCGCCATCCTGCAGATGGGAGAACAATTTCCTGATAAGGCTATTGCCTGATCTGCGCAGCAAGCCTCTTATGGATGCTTCAGTCAACCGTTGCCTCGCTTTGCAATATGCGCTGGTTTCTTGCACTAAAGCAATGCAGGAGCAATTGCCGCATAAGGCAGGAGACAACCTCCAGGCATTGAAAACTTAATGAAGATTGGTAAGACGCTCAAGCAACTGCTCTGAACTCTCATGAACCAGATCTTTATTGATGTGATCTCCCAACGGCACATGTTTATCCACCAGAGGCAGTATTTCACCCAGTAGTTTTGGGGGTGCACAAACCCGCAGGGTCTCAAACTGGTGCTGGTCATGGGCATGATTAATAGACCTGGCCAGCATATGGGCAAAGTTGACAGACTCATGGTCTTTTGGCGAGTTATCCGTCCCCAAACTACGGACACTACCGCCAATGGATGAAGTGACTGAATGGCCGGGACCTGCCGTCACGAACTCATGCCGTTTCCATCTGCCTTCTTCATGATCAATATGGTCAACCAGATCAAGCACTCTCTTGTGTCGGTCAAAACGATAGACCTTAGCTTGGCTGTTATCAGCAACCAGTACCCAGGATGATGCCATGATATGCACCTCTAAACGGCTCGCGAAGTACGATAACTGTTCAAAGATAGTTCAATGGTTCAGGAATTGCCTGTTTTTACTGTTGAGAAGTAATTATCTGGATGGATTTTGCTTTTCGGCTTGCATATAGGCAATTTTAACTTCCATTAAGGGAGCAATTCCTGAAAACTCTGTTTTCGCCACTTCCAGCATATTTTGCCGCTCTTCTTCGAGCTTTTGCTTTTTTGACTTAAGTCTAAAAAAGTGACTGTTATCTTTTGATATTACAGACTGTAATAAATCAGGCTCAATTCCACGCCAGATACAGTCAAAGGTTGCTTGATAGATTGTTTTAAGCTCATCATTAGAAAGGGTTCCCAGAAGTGGATCTATCTGATCATACAAGTGAATCATGACCTGTATATAGAAATTTCTCAGTTTTTGCCGCTGAGAATCTGACGTTATTATGGTACCCAAAGGGTACACAGCTTGTTCGTTGGATTCGGGAAATCCTTCTTTGTCCTTAACATTATTAACAATTTGACTTACCAAATCTTTATAGAATATCAGAGGATCTTTTTCCTTCATGCCTGATCGTAGTTCTGCAAATGCCTTTTCTACTGAAAAATCCAAATCCCACTGATCCTGGTTTACTCCAACACGCAATAATTCTTCAGGGTCAAGATTAAAGGAAGGGGCTGCTATTCTTAATAATTTCAAAATACCCTTATGCATTCTCACTATTTTCTTACTTTTGGTAGCACTATCATCCACCAGAACATCGCCAAGCATTATTTTCAAAACCACCTTAACAGGGCTATCAGGAAGTTGTTTATAATGATAATAAAACTCTGAGAACTTATTCTGTAACTGATCAGACATTTTAAGAAGCTGAAGGACTTCACCCTTTTCTTTTTCGGTAAGCGTGCTTTTCAGGTAATAATTTTGCAACTTCTTTTCAGCAATCCCAAATGCCAGATTGAATTTAGCAACAGCCCTGGTATACGCTAATGGAAAATATTGACCACACTTCTGAAACTCAGGCATAAGTTTTGCCGTGCTTTCCAGAGAGCCACACTCATCAAGAAATTTCCAGAAGTTTTCTGCAGCAGCAGGCCAAACGGCATCTCGCAGAGCCTCACCTCTCAGGGTTTTAAATCTATCTTCCCCAAGAACCAGTTTCATAACATCTGGAACCTGCTCCAGATCCATATTCACATCTCTAATCAAATTGTACGGTTCAGAAAGCCTGACAAAAGACTGTATATCCGTGATAGCCCTCAAGACAAACTGCGGGTCAAGGGCACCATTTTGATATGGCTGAACTTCATGAAATCTTGTTGCCCGATCACTCAGGGCAGCTCTGAAGGAAAATATTTGCGCTAACTGATGTTGAATTTTTTTCTTTGAATTTATCAGTTCAGGGCAAAGTTCCTGAATTAATTTGGCTTTTCCGGAAGTAGTTGAGGGTAAATCGATCTTATGATTTTTTGTCTTTCGTATACCTTTACGTGAGAATCTGCTTCTATCAAAAGGAGATTCGGGTCGTTCATTAAAATCACCTTCCAACTCTGTAGATCGATTTTTATTCAGATTAATATCTTTATTATCGGCGAGCACCTTAATTTTATCTTCTGAGTTAGATATTTCCCTGTCAGCTTCAGGAGAAAAATTATGTTTTTCAAAATTATCAACCAAATCGGCAACTGAAACCTCTAAATCACTTTCAGGGATAGTACAGTATTTCAATTCAGTTCTTTTTTTCTGGCCGGTATTTTCTTCAAAGGACTCAACACGCTTCAGGACAGAAATACCGGTCTTACTCGAATTTAGCCCCTTATTTTCCTGTAAAGGTTCATCGTCATTTCCTTCAGTATTAGAAATATAACCGGAGTCATTAGAAACTATTGAAACACGCCATTCGTCTGGTCTATCCGGTAAATTTTCCTCATGGTAATTATTTAGTCTCTCCACCTCAGAAAGATGGTTAACTGTTTTATTACTTTCTGAAACGGACATGCCTGAAAAAAGATTATCTTTGACGCTTTTACTGCGGCTTTCCCAGTGAGAACCATCGTCATGTGATGTGATACCAGTATCATTTCCTTCTATTTTCATAGAAGCCTCCTAACCCATCATTAAAACTCATACTGGATGCAGGATATTTACATGAAAATTTCATATAAATTCGAACCTGACAAAACTTTTGCTTAATTGTAACAAACCAACACCGTCAAATATTAATAACTAATTATGCCTAGATAACAAGCAGTTATTTAGCACCAATAACAGACGGCCAATCAAAAACCCAACATTTGAATGCTCAATAATCAATCAGCAGTCTATCAGAGTTCAGCATAAAACTGCTCAGTAATGTGAACTCATTTTCTGCAGAGAACTGCCAAAAAGACTTTTAATATGAAATAGATAGTAAAAAAGATAGAATACCCAAAAAATCAAATTAACCGGGTAAAACAATAAGAATAGTTTGGAGTCTTCCATGAGTGCCAGAAATGAAAATCTTGACAGTGTCCCTGCTCCTCAGGGAGAAATGACATTGAAGGTTCTGGCGGACCATCGTTCCGTCAATAGCAGTGGTGATGTATTTGCTGGCTGGGTAGCCATGCACCTGGATCAGGCCGGGGAAGTCTGCGCCCGTAAGGCCTCCAATGGTGCCAGAGTGGTCACGGTCAGTATTGGCAGCATGAGTTTTCTCAGGCCGGTTCAGACCGGTGATCTGATCGGGTTCTTTACCCGGGTGGCAGAAATCGGCAAAACATCGATTAAGGTTGTCGTTGAAGGCTGGATAGAAAACCACCATGGCTGGGAGAAGCTGACGGAAACGACGATGGTATTTGTTGCCATTGATCGAGGTGGGCGAACCCAGCAGGTCAGGAACTTCTAGGAGACTGTGGTAAGAGGATCAGGAACCCCTGATCTTCTCAGCCCACTCTGACAGTAAATTCCTCATCCGCTCAAGGCTCACAGGCTTATCAATATAGTCATTCATACCAGCATGATTAAGTTCAGTCTCAGGCTTAGTCACTGGGAATCAATTCCAGAATTATCGGTATCTATTCATATCCGAATAATGCCCGGGACTTTAACAAAACCTGCAATTAGCTTATGAATGGCCTGTCAAACCTGTCTTCAGATACACTGGGTCCGGGTGGAAAAAATCCCATTCATGGAAAGCTCTAAATCATCCCCCGATTGCAAAGGTCCAACACCTTCCGGAGTTCCGGTCAGCACGATATCTCCCGGGAGTAATGTGAAATGCCTGCTGATATAGCTCAACAGCCCGGGAATAGAGGTCAGCATATGCGCCGTTGTCCCTTTCTGCCTTAGCTCTCCATTGACTGACAGCGAAAACCCGAGATTGGCGGGATATTTAATATGCTCGACTGCCACAAACCCGGATAACGGGCAGCTGTTATCAAAGGCTTTGGCGACTTCCCAGGGCAGCCCTTTTGACTTTTGCCGATCTTGCAGATCACGAAGTGTCAAATCCAGTCCCAGACCAATAGCCATGATAGCCTGATTAGCCTCATGCTCACTGGCATCGGTCAGAGACTCCCTGACCAGCAGGCTCACTTCTGTCTCATGATGTACCGCCCCACGATTACGTGGTAATTTCACTGGCTGTTCAAGGTTAACCATGGCTGTACATGGTTTAATAAACAGGACCGGATCATCAGGCAGAGGATTATTCAGTTCCTGAACATGTGCCGCATAATTCCGCCCCACACAAACCACCTTCCCGACAGGAAGGTCAATACGGTCGCCACTGATCCAGCGGTGCCTGTACTTCATAGTGCATCCTTTATTAAAGCCGGTGATAAAATATGGAACGCACAATACGCGCCAACCTCATTCGGATATTTATTATTCAACTGAGCCAGAAGCTTTGTCGGGGTATCAAACAGCGTTTACCTTCAGGCATACCATCCCCCGCAGAGGCTATTGTCCCACGGCTCAAGTCGCAGTTAAAGCATCTCACTTTCAATACACTGTAGTAATATCATAAGGACTGGCCGCACAGTGGAAGGAGCATAGTATGTCAGAAGAGCTGCAACTCAATATTCAGAGTCTTCATGATATTCTTGAAAACTCACCCGTCGATGAATGTACAGCAGGAGCCTTAAAGCAGATAACAGAAGAGATTAACATTGCCGTTGCCCAGGCAGAAGGAGAGATTCCTATTCAGGGCTACAACGATCAGCTGGAGCAGGAGGCCATTCGCTTCAGTGAAGATCACCCGGCCCTGACACAGGCCATCCGGCAATTAATGATCACCCTCTCCAGTATGGGTATTTAAATACTGACACTATGACACCGCTTACACTTCAATACTCCAAGTCGGTTTCACTGAACTGAAGCCGACTTCCCTGCCTGTAACTACCCACCGCCTTTTAGTAAGTACCATCATGCACAGCCTATGCTATGATGTGCCGCCTGACGCAGCCGGGAGCAACCGATGATGCGCCATGAAAACGATGGGCGGATAAATAACAGCCATGAATTGGAAGCACTACTGCTGTTGCCCGCCTGCAAAATAACAAAAAACAGTGCTTCAACATAAAACAGCCTTGAGCCAGAAACAGCCTTGAGCCCAAAACAGCCCTGTGCCAGTCCGTCCGCCATGAGCTAACCAATAAAGAGACTGATATGCCCGAAATATCGCTGGATAAGAGCAAGATTCGTTTTCTCCTGTTGGAAGGTGTCCACCCGTCTGCTGTTGAGATTCTAAAAGCGTCGGGCTATACCAATATCGACTATGTCACCACCTCCCTGCCTCCTGAGGAACTTAAGGAACGTATTGCTGATGCCCGCTTTGTCGGCATCCGATCCCGGACCCAGCTAACCGATGAGATTTTTGCGGCGGCAAAAAAGCTCTGTGCTGTTGGCTGTTTTTGCATTGGCACCAATCAGGTAGAACTCCCTGCTGCTACACGACGGGGGATTCCTGTTTTCAACGCACCCTATTCAAATACCCGCTCAGTGGCTGAGCTGGTTCTGGCTGAAGCCATCCTGCTGCTGCGTGGAATCCCTGAAAAGAATGCCATGGCACATCAGGGAGGCTGGCAGAAAACAGCGGCGAAATCCCACGAAATCCGGGGCAAAAAGCTGGGTATTATCGGCTACGGAAATATCGGCAGCCAGCTGAGCATCATGGCAGAATCCCTGGGTATGGAAGTCTATTTCTATGATGTTGTGACCAGGCTTTCCATGGGTAATGCTACCCAGATCAGTGATCTGAATACTCTGCTTGGCATGTGCGACATTGTCAGTCTGCATGTTCCCGAAACCCGGGATACCCAGTGGATGTTCGGTGAAGCACAGTTTGCCGCCATGAAGGACAACAGCATTCTGATCAATGCCTCCCGTGGCTCTGTGGTGGTTATTGAAGCGCTGGCTGAATACCTGAAGAACGGCAAGCTGCTGGGTGCAGCCATTGACGTATTTCCGGAAGAGCCACGGAGTAACAATGATGAGTTCATCAGCCCCCTGCGTGGCATGAAGAATGTTATCCTGACGCCCCATATTGGCGGCACTACCCAGGAAGCACAGGAAAATATTGGCCGGGAGGTTGCTGAGAAGTTCGTTATGTACAGCGATATTGGTACTACATTATCGTCAGTAAACTTCCCGGAGGTCGCCCTGCCTGCTCACCCCGGTAAGCACCGCCTGCTGCATATCCACCAGAATATTCCCGGTATTCTGGGCCAGATCAACCAGATACTGTCTGAAAACCGTATTAACATCAGCGGTCAATATCTGCAGACCAATGAGTCTGTTGGTTACGTTGTTATTGATGTTGATGCTGAACACAGTGATATGGCCATGCAGAAGATAAGAAAGATTGAAGGCACCATCCGCTGCCGCGTTCTTTACTGATATATACAATGGCACCTCGTTCCCACGCAAAGCGGTAACGAGGGTGTACGTTGCAAGGGCTTGTTGCAGTTAACAAAAACCTATCTATAGTTA
>NZ_JAHHPM010000321.1 GCF_024606345.1 Endozoicomonas sp. YOMI1 | reverse complement strand
ACATCTTCAACGCCACGTTGAATAAGGCAATAAAAAAGCAGATTAACCAAGATAATCATGGATTACTCAACACTGTTATGAGCCCCGAGCCTTTAAATTTGCTGATTTCAGCATTCTTGTTGAATAACTTCCAGGGTCGTGCCTGGTAAAAACGTCTGTTGGTAAACTTCGCAATATCTCCTTATGAGCTCGTAGGCGATTTTGATACAGCGAGTGCGAAGTGAGTCAGATAATTCCGAATGGCATACCCCCTGCGGTTGCTTTTTTTGCACCGATAACAGACACTGCCGGGCCGGAGGCGGAAGCAGTCTCGGTTGTCAATGACTCTTCCTGTTGTTTTTGTGTTTCTTTGTGAACTTGAACTGAGGAGGAACGATTTGGTTCGACCGATGTGGCCCACCTAACCGACTTTTTCTTGGTAGTTGGTACTATATTACTCTGAAAGCTGGCGCTTTGATTTGTGCCCGGACTTTCAGGTGGTTTAGCTGATGTGAGGTGAGGTTTGGCCACAGATACAACACGTATTGTTGTAGGTATCGTCTTGTAGGAAGCCGTTTCTTTTTTCATTGATTCAGATATTTGCTTAATATCATCCTCATTTTTCGGGCGAAATTCGGATTCAGCTGAACTGCCTGTCCCTGTCGCAGATAACCCGGTGTTACTTGAAGACTCAGTTGCTGTTGATGCCTGACGGCGGTGCTCTGCATGAACTTTATCAGTATCATCGGTTTGAACCTCCGTTGATGAACTGCTGCTTGTTGCCGTTTGCTCTGTAGTCAGCTGTTGTGTCTCAGTTGTCGTAGATTCATCGGTTAAGCCAGTATTGAGTGGCGGGGGATAACTGTCAGCAGTTAGTTGCTTTTCATCCGTGGTACGGGACAGGTCCCAGGGTGTAGCCAATGGTTCAGGTGTGAAGGGGGTTGGTAAGTCCTTAAACAGTGTTGATTGAGTCTGATCAGCACGATAATCACTTTTAACGGACGCCAGACCTGGTAGCGACGCTGTGGGCCCTTCTAATAAAATCCTTAAACGTTCAATCTGTTCTTCTGCTCTGGCGATATCGGAATAGAATGGGAAGCCGGTGCCCTCAATATTGGTGTTAGGCGACATATCCCTGATAACGGAGTGGTGCGTTGGTGTGCTACTTATCTTTGTGGTCGATGGGACATCACCCAGAATTTTCCAGACTCTCTGGATTTGTTGATCATATATATTGTCTGCTGCCTGAACATCGGGCTGTGTTTTATCAGGAGCCCATGTTGAATCCATTTCAGAGGCTCTTGCACCCGGATGGCTGGCACTTGCACTAATTTCAGGCGTGCTGTCTGCGAGTGTTTGTTTTTTATCATTTGTGTTCAGGGTGAAAGCTGATTGATATTGATGGTCTGAAATTTTTCGCTTTCTGGTCGAAAGTTCTTTAGCGTTTTCTTCTCTGGAGGGCTGTAGGTGGGGAGAGAGCTGAAGTGTATCAGAATCAGGAGAGAATTTATCAGTTTTCATACCGTAGTAAAGAACCCTTGCTTCTTCCCGGGAAGTCTCGGTGTCCGGGTGGGGAAGGTTCTGTTCACGGGGGCTATGGACTGTATGATCGTAACCTGAACCTGAACCTGAATATTGTAGGTCCATTCTAACTCTCCTGATAAAAAAAGCCTTCTCATCAGATCACTGAGACCGCTTGAAAGTTTCCTCAGTTGACGCGATGCCCGCGTTGAAGGTGTCGTGTTATTTTTATAGTTGAATGATGGTA
>NZ_JAHHPM010000320.1 GCF_024606345.1 Endozoicomonas sp. YOMI1 | reverse complement strand
CTGGATAAGAGTCCTCAACTGGATAAGAGTCCTCAACTGGATAAGAGTCCTCAACCGGATAATAGACCTCAGCCCATGAAAGGGCAGTCAGAAGAGCCTGTTTCCATACCACGGCGCAAGGGTTCAACCCGGGGCGAAGCAGTGACGGAAACGCTCTCATCACGAGTGCGTGAATGCATCATGTTTGGCTGGCTGGTCCTGGCCGCTTTTCTGGCATTGGCACTGGTCAGTTATGATAAGGTCGACCCCGGCTGGTCTTATGTTGGCCCGGTCAAAGATATTGCCAACAGTGCCGGCAGAATTGGGGCATGGTCGGCGGATTTGCTGTTAACCCTGTTTGGGTTTCTGGCCTGGATGGTGCCGGTTATTCTGGTGATCAAGGCGATCAAGGTTTTTCGCTACCGGCATGAACCTGATGAATGGAATTCCTGGTTACTGTTGATTCGCAGTATGGGGTTTATTCTGGCCATTGCGTCAGGTGCCGCCCTGGCTTCACTTCACTATCATGGGTTGAGTGCGCTGTTTCCCTCGTCCAGCGGCGGTATTATTGGCGAGCTGCTGATTCAGCTGTTCCTGCCAGCCTTTAATGTCACCGGCAGTACACTGCTGCTGATGGCTCTGTTTCTCCTCGGCGTGACGCTTTATACCGATCTTTCCTGGTTTCGTCTGATGGACAGTGTCGGCTATTGGAGCCTGCGCTTCGCCGTTTACTGCAAAGAAAAGTTGATTGCGCTTTATTTTGCGTTGCAAGAGAAGCTGGCAGCCAGGAAGCAGAGTCAGTCTGAGCAAAGAGAACTATCGCCTGCCAAAAAGCAGGAGCCTGCACTAAAACTGCAGGAAGACTCTATGCCATCGGTTCCACCGATGGTTGAGAAGAGAGCCGATAAGCCAAAGCCGGTTATTGTCCCTCCTCCGGGGATGGAGAAAGCGTCTCCTCTGGTGGAACATACCCCGCTCGGCAGTTTACCAACCGCATCGTTGCTCGATGAAGCCCGCCCCTCCGGCAAGGCCATGAGTCCAGAGTCACTGGATGCTATGTCCCGGTTGCTGGAACTGAAGTTAAAAGACTTCAGTGTCGATGTCGAAGTGGTTGCCGTTCATCCCGGGCCGGTCATTACCCGTTTTGAGATTCAACCGGCACCCGGTACCAAGGCCAGTAAAATTACCAATCTGGCCAGCGACCTGGCCCGTTCTCTGGCAGTGGTCAGTGTTCGTGTGGTGGAAGTGATTCCCGGAAAGTCGGTGATGGGGATTGAGATTCCCAATGATGACCGTGAAACCGTTTTCTACAGTGAAATCATTTCATCCAGGGCGTTTGATGACGCTCAGTCTCCGGTCAGCCTTGCCTTGGGACATGATATCTCCGGTCAGCCGGTGATTGTTGATCTGGCCAAAATGCCGCACCTTCTGGTGGCCGGTACCACGGGTTCCGGTAAGTCCGTCGGTATCAATGCCATGATCTTGTCCATGTTGTTCAAGTCCAGCCCGGAAGATGTGCGGTTGATCATGATTGACCCGAAAATGCTGGAGTTGTCGATCTATGATGGCATTCCGCATCTTCTGGCTCCGGTAGTAACGGACATGAAAGAGGCGGCCAATGCCCTGCGCTGGTGTGTTGCAGAAATGGAGCGTCGATACAAGCTGATGGCGCATCTGGGGGTTCGTAACATTGCCGGCTATAACCGCAAGGTGAAAGAAGCCCTGAAAAAGGGCGAGCCGCACAGGGATCCCTTCTATCAGCCTGTATCAGCGGAAGATGTCGCACCAGAATTAGGCACGCTGCCCTTTATCGTGGTAGTGGTTGATGAATTTGCCGACATGATGATGATTGTTGGTAAAAAGGTTGAAGAGCTGATTGCCCGTATTGCCCAAAAGGCCCGGGCAGCCGGTATTCATCTGATTCTGGCCACACAGCGTCCATCCGTGGATGTTATTACCGGTCTGATTAAGGCCAACGTTCCTACACGAATCAGTTTCCAGGTGTCCAGTAAGATTGACTCCCGCACCATTATCGACCAGGGTGGCGCTGAGCAGTTACTGGGCCACGGTGACATGCTCTATCTACCCCCGGGAACCAGTGTTCCTGTTCGTATTCATGGAGCATTCGTTGCTGACGATGAAGTGCATCGGGTGGTTGCCGACTGGCAGCTGCGGGGAACGCCGGATTTTGTTGCAGAGATTCTCAATGGTGTGAGTGAAAGTTCCGAAGGCAGCGCATTTTCCGGTGGGCTGGACAACAGTGAGGAAGATCCTCTTTATGATGAAGCCGTGGCTTTTGTTACCGAGTCCCGCAGGGCATCCATTTCTTCGGTTCAACGACAACTGAAAGTAGGTTATAACCGTGCTGCCCGAATGATTGAAGCCATGGAGGCGGCAGGTGTTGTCAGCCCGGCATTGACTAACGGCAATCGTGAAGTCATTGCTCCACCACCGCCCAAGCATTAATTATCCAGATTAAGATCCTATTTATGATGAAGATAACGCGGTTATTGGCTGTTTTACCACTGTTTTTTGCTATTAGCATGCCAGTCTGGCCTGCTGAGCAGGAGCTCGTTCATCCGTCCATGCTGGCCAAGGCTGAAAGCAGTACGCCTGCCAGTATAAAACATGATAAGAGAGCCGCTGAGGAGTTGGCTAAAAAGCTGCAGGCCATGAATACTGTCAGTGCTAATTTTTCTCAAAGTACGATGGATAAAAGTGGTCGCTCCAAAGTTGAGAAGGGGAGTATGCAGCTTAAGCGGCCAAATCAGTTCCGCTGGAATATCACTTCACCGTTTAACCAGGAGATCATTGCCAAAGATGGCAAGCTCTGGATGCTCGACCCTGACTTTAAGCAGGTGGTGATTAAAAAGCAGGACAATCAGTCAGGACCGACTGCCGTGCAACTGCTTAGTGGTGATGCCAGTGAGTTTCTGATGGAGTACGCTGTGACTCGCATGAACTATGGCCCTGAGGTGGTTTATACCCTGAGACCCGGTAAAGCGTCGGATCTTTTTGAAAGTCTGGAGATCCATTTTTCCAGCGATGAGATTTCAGTCATCACTATTGTGGACTCTCTTGGTGGTAAGCGACGAATTGACTTTACCGGGGTGAACCTCAATCAACCGGTAGACAATAAACTGTTTGAACCTGACCTGCAGCAATTAGAGAAGGCTGGTTTTGATATTATTGATGAGAGCAGGGTATGACCTCACTCTTTGATGCCCCTGCTGCAGCTCGCTATGAGCCTCTGGCGGCAAGGATGCGCCCCAGAGTCCTCGATGAATACCTGGGGCAGGAACATATTCTTGCCAGAGGGAAGCCCCTGCGGGAAGCACTGGAGCAGGGTATGCTGCATTCCATGATTTTCTGGGGACCGCCTGGCGTTGGCAAGACGACACTGGCAAGGCTGATTGCTACAAAAACCGATGCGCATTTTGAAACCCTCTCTGCTGTACTTTCCGGGGTTAAAGACATAAGGGAAGCGGTAGCAAGGGCAAAGGATGAACAGCGGTTTTACCAGCGGAAAACGGTACTGTTTGTCGATGAGGTTCACCGGTTTAACAAGTCTCAACAGGATGCATTCCTGCCTCATATAGAAGATGGTACCGTTATTTTTATCGGGGCCACCACCGAAAACCCATCGTTTGAACTCAATAATGCATTACTTTCAAGGGCCAGGGTCTATGTACTTAAGTCGCTGGGAGAAGAGGCGATTGGTCAACTTGTTGACCAGGCTTTAACCAATGAAGAAAGAGGTCTGGGCGGTAAGGAGATCCAGCTGGAGAAGAGTGCCAGGGATATTCTGATTCGCTATTCTGACGGCGATGGTCGCAAGGCGCTCAACACTCTGGAAATTGCATCGGATCTGGCTGAGAACGGCATTATCACGTCTGAGGCGGTTCAGGCCATACTTGCCGATACCGGGCGGCGTTTCGATAAAGGCGGTGACGCATTTTACGATACCATTTCAGCGTTTCATAAGTCCGTTCGCGGCTCCAATCCGGATGCGGCACTCTACTGGGCCGCTCGAATTGTTGATGGGGGAGGGGATCCTCTCTATGTGATTCGCAGGCTGGTGGCTATTGCCAGTGAGGATATTGGCAATGCAGACCCAAGAGCACTGGAGATCACCATTAATGCCTGGCAGGCATTTGAACGACTGGGAGCACCGGAAGGGCTTCTCGCCCTGGCCCATGCAACGGTCTATTGCGCCTGTGCAGCAAAAAGTAATGCGGTTTATAAAGCCTGGAAAGCGGCATTGGACGATGTAAAAAGTAATCCATCCTATGAGGTTCCTCATCACCTGCGGAATGCACCTACCCAATTAATGGGAAGCCTTGGCTACGGTGATGGTTATCGCTATGCCCATGATGAACCCAATGCCTATGCTGCGGGGGAGCGCTATTTTCCAGAAGAGATGGATGTTCCGGACTATTACCAACCGAATGATCGCGGGTTGGAGATTAAGATTAAAGAAAAGCTGGCCTGGCTGAAACGGCTTGATGAAGAGAGTACACTAAAAAAGAGATGATTTAATACGATATTATCCAATCATATTTGAATACAAGTTTAGCTCGTGTTCCGATCCTGAATCTGAAA
The DNA here is from genome assembly GCF_024606345.1 of Endozoicomonas sp. YOMI1. Classification (GTDB taxonomy): domain Bacteria; phylum Pseudomonadota; class Gammaproteobacteria; order Pseudomonadales; family Endozoicomonadaceae; genus Endozoicomonas. Next base: position 33,775 of record NZ_JAHHPM010000320.1, on the reverse strand, counting down.
GGAAGCTCTGATGCAATATCCGTACTTGCTGAACTACCTTGCTGTAGCATCCGGGGGAGCCCTTGGAGCACTGGCACGTTCACTGGTTTATGAATGGTATGCAAAATCCGGAAATGATCAGTTGTTTCCACTACCGACCTTAACGGTAAATATTATTGGTTCATTTCTTATTGGGATTGGCTGGTACTGTCTGGTAGAGAAAAGCCTGCTTCCTGCAATCTGGAAAGATTTTGCCACAGTAGGCTTTCTGGGGGCATTAACCACCTTTTCTACTTTCTCATTGGATATTTTCCGGCTTTTTCAAGCCCACCGGTTGGTTGAGGCAATGGCCTACATGCTGGCCAGTGTTATTCTGTGCCTGGTTGGCACCTGGTTGGGTTATCAGGGTATTCGGATGGTCCTGAACGGTTAATTGTCCTTACTTCCTGCTCATTATCTTTATCGAATGTCGCAGAGTCATGGTGTATCATCAGCGGGTTATCCGTGACAAAAATGGTAAACGCTTGAAGCGTCTGCCCGGATAAGAAAACCATCATCCAATCAGTTAATTTGGTAGGAATATGCTAGACCCCAAAATCGTTCGCAGCAATCCTGAAGCTGTGGCGGAACAGCTGTTAAAGAAGCACTACAAACTGGATGTTGAGCGTCTGATTTCTCTGGAGGAGCGTCGCAAGTCGCTTCAGGTTAAAACTGAGCAGCTGCAGAGTGAACGTAAGTCGGGTTCCAGGGAATTTGGCAAGATCAAGGCGCAGGGTGGTGATGTTTCGGAGCTTAAAGAGCGCATGGATCAGGTGAATGCCGAGCTTAAGGAAAATGAGCAGGCCCTGGCCGAACTGCAGGAAGCATTGAATAACCTGTTGCTGGAAGTGCCTAACCTGCCAGACAGCTCAGTACCAGAAGGTAAAGACGAGAACGACAACGTACTGGTTCGTACCTGGGGTGAGCCACGGAAGTTTGAGTTTGACGTCAAAGATCACGTGGATCTGGGTGAAGCTCTTGGCCTGGATTTTGAAACGGCTGCCCATATTTCCGGCTCCCGATTTGCCATGCTGCGTGGCAAAATTGCTCGCCTGCACCGGGCGCTGGCTCAGTTTATGCTGGATGTTCAGAGTACTGAGCACGGCTATGAAGAAGTTATCACCCCGCTGCTGGTTCATGATAAAGCCCTGTATGGCACTGGCCAGCTGCCCAAATTCGGTGAAGACCTGTTCAAAACCGCCTGTGATGATGACACCGGTACTGATCAGAAGCAGTTTTTCCTGATTCCTACGGCTGAAGTTACCCTGACTAACCTGGTGCGCGAACACATTGTAGAAGCTGATCAACTGCCCATTCGTCTGACCGCTCACACTTCCTGTTTTCGGAGCGAAGCGGGCAGTTATGGTCGTGATACCCGTGGCCTGATTCGTCAGCACCAGTTTGAAAAGGTCGAGATGGTACAGATCGTCCATCCTGACAAATCCTACGATGCCCTGGAAGAGATGACGGGACATGCAGAAGCTATTCTCCAGAAACTGGGTCTGCCTTATCGCGTCGTTGCACTGTGCGGTGGTGATATGGGCTTTGGGGCCGCCAAGACCTATGATCTTGAAGTTTGGCTGCCCGCCCAGAATCAGTATCGTGAAATCTCTTCCGTCAGTAACTGTGTTGATTTCCAGGCACGACGTATGATGGCGCGTTTCCGCAATGAATCAGGTAAGCCGGAGCTGGTTCACACGCTGAATGGTTCAGGTCTTGCCGTGGGTCGTACTCTGGTGGCGGTACTGGAGAATTACCAGGATAAGGATGGGCGTATCCATATTCCCGAAGCGCTTCAGAGTTATATGGGAGGAATTAGTATTCTCTAACGAGATCAGCAGGGTGAATCGCTTGATTTCACCCACTTATTTTAAATGTTTTGTTAGCTGTATTTTAAATCTAAAGTATTATCATCAATCAACTTTGTTCAAAAACTAACTGTAATCATGAACTAAAGGAGAGTGTGGTGAATAATCTTTCAGCGAGGGATCCTATAGAGATTAATATTGACTCGGACAGCAATAATGAACTTAGTATTTATAATAACCTTTCGGCGACTGCTGGTTCGAGATATCATTCATACGTTGTAAGGCCAATTGATAGTACGTCAAACAATTATTTATCGAGTAATCAGGAGCCTGTTGGTTATACTGATTTCTCTGGCCATGAATATGACCTTCCTTCAGGTTTTCAGAATCACCATAATCAGGCGGTGAGTACTTATCAATGTAACATTAATGGTCAGACTCAAACATTTACTTCACTACGGTCACTGCTCCGGATTCAGCCTTTTATGGATAACTTCAGGGCGAGTATCGAAGAACGTCTTCCTGATTTTCATATCCCGCATGAAGATAGTGAATTAAAAACATTGATCCTTGAGAATGGTCGTGTTCAGCAAGAGTTCTTATTGGTTAATGATATAGAGAGATTAAATGTTTCCAGATCAGCGGATCAAACACGTTTGACAGAACAGGCATCAGCCAGTGGATACAGGCAAGATGCCTGTCATTTACCTGCACCACAAAGTAGCTCACAGCGAATTGTTTCCCGTGGAAATCGTTCGTTGAATTTAATCAATGGTCAGAGATCACCAGAGCAGTATTGCCAGCCTGCACTATCCCCGGAAAACTCAAATCCTGTTTCTGGCGTTAACAGCCCAACTCAGTATTTCTGCCATATTGATGGAGAAGATAAACAATTTGATTCGATTATTGCGTTATTAGCGGATCGGAAACTGTTACGAAACTTTCGTGATAATGCCGAGTTATACAATGTAAATTCAGATATTCCTTCTAGCAATAACGATCTTAAATACTTTATTATCAATAGACAGGATCGGTTCAATGCGTTTCTTTTAATTAATGATATTACAGCGTTACCAACCGCTAATGCGGGATATGGTGCTGATCATGCCGCAGCCTCTGATGTGGGGCTGATTTCTACAATGTATAACCCATATATGACAGACAGGAGAGATCGTACTAACTCTATCGTTCAGTATGGTGCAGGTAGGCAAATGAGATTCATACGTAATTTTCCTACTACCAATAAGAGTGCATTTACAATAGCAGATGCTGGATTTTATTTGTCGCTGATGGAAAAAACACTGTTCTGTTTCACCTGCGGGGGTTCAATTAAAGAGTGGCAAGAGGAATGGGGAGAGTGCTCCCTTGATGAGGTTCATGCAAAACTTTACCCTGAGTGCTCTTTTTTGCGGGAAAAAAAAGGTGGAGGATTTATCGAAGCCTGTCAACAACAATTAACACAAGAACAACAACGTGTGTTAGCCCGACCTTTGGTAAGTCATCCACATTTGTATCGCTCACCCGTGGATGACCATCAATTGCAGCAAGAACAGGTCGAACTGGACTATTATAAATTTCAATTCGACTGGCGTGAAGGGCGAGCGAGATTGGACGGAATGACGTTATATGATTTTGTCCGGGAGCAAAATCAACCTGGCCAGCAGAATAGGGTCAGGCAGAGTCAGGCAGTTGCCACTCCGGCTATCGAAAGCAATGTTCAAAGATGTCTGCAGGCATTTCACCGTAGCTTTCTTCCTGGTTCGCCGCTTCACAATGCAATGGACAGGTTGCATGGAAAAGTTAATGCTGCTCAAAACGAAAGCAACGAGCTTAAATTAAACTTATTGCAAATCCTGCAGAATCTGTTGGCACTTCGAGAAGATCAGTCGGAAGATGTAGGTGCTGAAATTGCTTTGATTATTGACGCTGCTTACGATCGGGATTGTCAGGATCATACATCAGAAATCATCGATCAAATCAAGACACGAATGGCTTTCATTAATATCAATCGGGAACTGGAGTCGGATTCTGATGTTGTCCACATATTCAACCTGTTGAAGAAATTAAAATTATTTTACAATGAGTCAGTACTTTACAATGTATTGTCTACTACAAGGGGAAGCACGGGTACTCTACTGATTGCTGCCAGAGAATCCACCGAAATAAGAGGTTACATTAAGAATCTATTTTCCCAAAGTATCTGCCAATTCCCTGAGAATCAAATTCTACAGTGTTACAGCACTGTTGGCAGGCAGCCACCAAATGTGATGGCTGAAATTAAAAGAAAATTCACCAGCGGCATTATGAATCTGGCCGATTTTCAAAATTATATTATGGATATGTTTAACACTGAGCCGGCATTGCTTAATCTTTTAAGAATGAAAAATGCTGAGTTTTCAGTTTGGCATGGTAAGACAGAGAGTAGCACTGAGTTGTTGATGGAACAGTACAGTCCAGATACACCAGGGCTCTCTGAGCAGGAAATTATTGAAGGTGCTACTAACGTTGCAGATGCTCGTACGAGGTTCATGCATGAAGACCTTCACCAATTCATCAGTGAGAAGCTGGACATATTCTGGGATGACATTATCCAACAAACATCCAGATGATGTTTAAGCAAATCGCCCCTGGCGGAAGCGCCAGGGCGATTTGCTTAATTCTCAACAGTGAGATTTTTCAACCAGTATCTTGCCAGCACCCGGTAAAGCACCAGAACCGCTTTAGTCACTTCTTCCATCAGGGCGCAGATAAACACCAGGTACAGTGGCCAATGCCAGATATTCACCGCTGTCCAGGTCAGTGGTACACCGACAAACCACATACCAATAATATTGATGGCTGCCGTGGCTTTCACATCACCACCGCTGCGCAGTACACCAACAATCCCGGTCAGGTTGATGACCCGGATGCATAAGGCAAAACCGGCAATAATCAGCACCTCACTGGCCATTTTCAAGGTGTCACCCTGAAACTTGCCGAACATTCTGACAATCTGCTCATTGAAGATCAGGGTAAGAAAGCCAATCAATAAGGCAGTTGCCGGAGCAGCCAGCATAAAATAACGACTCTGTTTCCAGGCCAGCTCAAATTCTCCGGCGCCGAGCTCCTTTCCGAGTATGATCGAGGTAGCGATAGCGAACCCGATAAACAGGGAAATCAGAACGCCTTCAACGGAAGATATGGCGCTCATCACCGCCAGTTCAACAACCCCCATCTGGGCGAACATCAGGTTGTAAAGAACCAGGCCAAATGACCAGAGGCCATCCTGAATCAGCATGGGAACACAGATGCCCATGTATTTAAGCCAATGTTTACGACTTTTGCATTGCAACAGGTCAGCTTTTACCGGCTTGAGGCCGGGACGAACCTTGAGGATGTAATAGATGAGCAGGCCAACCTGAATCAACCGGGAGATGGTTGTTCCCCATGCAGAACCGGCAACCCCAAGGGCTGGAAAGCCAAAATGGCCATATATAAGCAGATAATTAAACAGCACATTCATAAGAATGGTAATAAAGCCAATGCGTGTCGGTGTTTTTGCGTCATTATTGGTTCTCAGCAGGGCTTCCAGCGGGATGGTGACTGCTACGCAGAGAAAAGAGGGAGCCGTGATGAATAGATAGCTGCTTCCCAGAGCCTTCAGCTTTAGGTCATCACTGATCAGGCCCATGATCAGTTCTGGAAAGAACAGGTAGAACATGGTAAATGAGGTGGTGATGGCCAGTGTTGCAATGATGGTCTGAACCAGCGTTCTGCGCACGCCATCCATACTTCGGGCACCAACATACTGCGCGGCCATAATGTTCATGCCACTGCCCAGGGCGGCAATCAGAATCAGGTTAAAGAAAAAAATCCGGTTGCCCATGCCTACCGCAGCAACTTCTGTTTCACCCAGCATGGAAACCATGAATATATCGATCAATCCAAGCATTGAGAACATCATGGATTGCAGGGAAATAGGCAATGCCAATTGCCAGAGATTGCGCAGGAAGTCCCTGTTTGGGGCTGAGTTTTCGATAGTTTGACTGGTCATAAAGCGACTAACAATGATTGGGGCCTGAAGCGCGTTTCAATCCGTGAAAGAGGGGAGTAGTCTCATTCGGATATAAACAACCATGAACTATATAGCATCCTCTTATGGTTATGTCGGGGTGATGCAATAACAGTATAATAAAGCTATATCGTCATATTTGATATCAACTGTACTCTCATAGTCGCATAAGATAGAAGTCGGATTTTTCCCTATCCATCGTTCAATTCCTGACTTTTTATAACTTTTAATAATAAATAATAAGAAAGTATTGTTATCTTCATTCTGTCGTATGCTGGTAAACTCGTGACATCCAAATCCGGCCAGCCGGACCGCAGGCTTACATAATCCGAGCCTGCAACCTTATGTCAACAGCTTTATCAATAACGAGAAGAACATGGACTATCTGCCATTATTTCTACAGGTACGTAACCAGCGTTGTCTGGTGGTGGGTGGTGGCGATATCGCCCTGCGTAAAATCAGGCTTCTCAAAGCTTCTGGCGCCAATGTTCGAGTGGTGGCCAGAGAGATATCCGCAGATATTCGCGAGTTTCTTGCCAGCGGTAATCACCAATTGCTGAAAAAACCATTTGATAGCCATGACCTGAACGGTGTCTGTCTGGTCATTGCTGCAACGGATGATGAGGGTGTTAACCGCCAGGTAGCAATGTTGGCGCAGCAGCGACAGCTGTTTGTTAATGTGGTGGATGATGCGGATGCTGGCAATGCAGTAATGCCGGCAATTGTTGATCGCTCTCCGGTGGTGGTTGCCTTTTCAACCGGTGGTAAAGCACCGGTTCTGGCCCGTCTCCTGAGGCAGAAACTGGAGACGCTGTTGCCCCGGGGATATGGCCGTCTGGCGGCACTGGCAGGTGAATGCCGCGATATGGTCAAGGCCAGGTTCAGTGAGATCAATGACCGCCGGTACTTCTGGGAGAAGGTACTGGCAGGGCCTGCTGCGGAAAAGGCTTTGGTGGGTGATCTGCAAGGTGCCCGGCGTTTGATTGAACAGACCCTGGCAAACACATCGGAGCAGAAAATCGGCGAAGTGTATCTGGTGGGCGGAGGTCCGGGTGATCCAGACCTGCTCACATTCAAAGCGCTGCGGTTAATGCAGCAGGCTGATGTTGTGCTTCATGATCGGCTGGTGTCTGAAGATGTTCTGGCACTTTGTCGCCGGGATGCAGATTATATCTACGTTGGTAAAAAGCGGGATCGACACACACGACCCCAGGAAGAAATCAATGCCCTGTTGGTCGAATTGGCCAAAGAGGGCAAGCGGGTTCTGCGATTGAAGGGGGGCGACCCCTTTATTTTTGGACGTGGTGGCGAAGAGATTGAAACACTGGCCAGTGAGGGTGTACCTTTCCAGGTGGTGCCTGGTATAACTGCCGCTTCCGGCTGTGCCAGTTATGCCGGTATTCCCCTGACCCATCGGGATCACGCCCAGTCGGTCCGCTTTGTCACGGGACACCTGAAAGATGATAGCTATGCTTTGAACTGGAATGAAATGCTGGATCCCAGTCAAACGCTGGTGTTTTATATGGGATTAATGGGGCTTCCCCGTATCTGTCAGGCGTTAATTGATCATGGAAGGAATGCACAGACGCCCATAGCCTTGATTCAACAGGGTACTACCCGGAATCAACGGGTCTTTACCGGAACTCTGGCCACCATTAATAAAATTATTGAGTCCGAAAAGGTAAAGGCTCCGACAATGATCATTATTGGCAGTGTGGTTAGCCTTAGAGACAAATTAAGATGGTGTTAGCCTGTTTTTTGAAAGCTTGTATTGAACATGAAATACAGGTGATGAAAAATCTCTGAAAAGTTCATATGATCGAGCTGATGGCCTGATTAGATAATTGATTCCGTCTATGGTTGTGAAGAATTTATAGTTGTTTTCGCAGATCTCCTCCTGGTTCTCTGATTTACAATTGTTATCCCGGAACTCACTATTGGTTGCAAAACGATTTCTGGCGGCATAACGATAAATTGGCAGATACGACTTGTCAGAATCAGGAGTTACTTCAATTAAATCATGCTTGATATATTCAGGCTGTAACTTGGCTGACATTGGCCGTGGTGTCATCTTATACCCACTGATTTCGTCACGGCTAAAAGGCACGTGTAGCTTTGTTAGCAAGCTGTAATCATAAGGGGAAACTTTTCTGATTATTTCTGGCGACTTAATCAATGTATAACCATATCGGGTTTCTGATGCGGGCATGATATAAAGGCAGTTTTCTATATGGCATTTATCCTGTCTTATATCTTTCATTATTGTTTTCTTAAACATCGGGTATCGTTGGTCTAAAAAACAGGAAAATGGACTGCCATTTGCCAGAGACAGGATATTTATATCGGGTTTAATGAATACGGCCACTATGGTGACTGGATTTCCTTTATTATAACCTTTATGGAGGTAACCCCTGGCGGCAGCGATGCTTGGAGTACTGTATAAGCCAATACCATAAGCTTGACCCTGTTGATTAATCGTTTTAGGGTCAAAAATTTGCTCTTTCAGGATAGAATTTCTGCAGCGGCCCATTTCGTCATTGACACAAGTGAATTTGCCTGCACGGAAAAAAATATTCGTACCTGCTGTTTTTGGGCAATATTCACTATGTATAAAGCTTTTTATTGCCATTTCGGTGGTTATATTAAATTCCGTAAATAATGAAATTGCCCGTAAGTCCTCATTAATATTTTTGAAACACGTATTCTCAAACTGGTGTAGTAGATAATATGATCTCACTTTAAAGCGATCAGAAATAAAATTGGATATATCTTCCTGGCTGAGAAAATATATTTCATGGCCTCTTAGGGTTTGGCATTCAATATTTATAATATCGAGCAGGATATTTGCTGCCTGTTCACTTGCGTCAGGTTTAAGAAAAGACCGTATTTGCGACAGTATTATACTGCGTTGCGACAGGTTACTGCAAAATGAAGTTTCGCCGGTATCCATAGGTTCAATTTTCATTTCAGGTAGATCAGAACCTGAACAGGGAATAACATGGCGGTTGCCAAAACATGAACTTTGATCACTGGTTTTTGTGTTGCTGGTTCTGAAGGAACTGGGTACTGGGTCAGGGTCGAAGGACAAAGGGGTCATTGGGTTGCACTCATCTAAATGGTTTTGGTATATTCCATCCACTTAAGGAATATACCATGTAAATTAATTATTCGAAGTAGATCTAATTAGACAATGCTGTTAATGGATCTGGATAAACAAACTGATAGTTTAGGGCTTTCTTCAATTTATCGCAGTTCACAAGACGATAGGGCATGGGTTTATCGATAAAGATGGGCGGCTCAATGCCCATGATTTCACAGGACCGGGTGTAGAGCTGACGACGGGTAGGGTGCTCATCCGCTGAGGCGTTAAAGACTTCCCCAAACAGGTTTTTGGCAATGATCTGTCCTATGATTTGCAGGCAGTCTTCCCGGTGTATCATATTCACTGGATCGTCGGCGCCACCCAGTTCTTTGCCCGAAAAGTAGCGGCCTGGCTGATATTCACCGCCAACAAGGCCTGAGAATCGAAGCACCGTGGTTTTCAGGTCGTCATGGTCAGTGAACAGCTGCTCAATATCCAGCCAGGCAGTATCAGAGAATGGGGACTCAATGCGAACAGCATCTTCTTCCGTTACTTCAACGTTATTTTGTGGGTAAACGGAGGTGGCACTGATTAGAATAATTTTTTTAACCCTGGATTGTTCAATACGGTTAAGCAGTGCCTTCATCTGGCGAAGGTAAAAGTGGGGTTGCCCATCGCCTTTTCCCGGTGGAATATTGATAAAGAGAATATCGGTATCAAGAAACGACTCAATATCACCCGCTGGTTCTGGTGAAAGACCGATAATATAAGGCTTCATGCCAACCGCAGAAATAGCTTCCAGCTTTGCCTCTTGGGTGGTAGACCCCTTGACTGGATAGCCATCTTTCACCAGTCGTTCGCCTAATGGCATGCCCAGCCATCCACAACCCAGAATGCTGATGGTCTCTTTCATTATTGGTCTCTTGCTTGTCGGGGAAAAGGACGATGAATTGCAAATGCGAACTATTCTCGCCGATTGTTACGATAAATGAAACAGTTTTGAATAACCGAGTTACCCGGTAGGGATTCTCTGAAGCGCCCCAATGACATAGAATAGCCATGAAGTTAATAGAGGAAGTGTTGCGTTGAACATTACATTCACTGAAGCCGCACAGAAGTATCTTGCCCAATTATTAGAAAAACAGGGGGTTGAGGGGATTGGTGTACGCCTGTTTGTCAGTAACCCCGGCACGCCTCATGCGGAAACCTGCCTGGCCTATTGCAAGCCAGGGGAAGAGAAAGAGGGTGATCTGACGCTGGAGCTTGAGTATTTCAACTGCCATGTTGAAGGCACCAGTGAGCCTTTTCTTGAAGAAGCGGTGGTCGATTTTGCCGAAGACAAACTGGGTGGTCAGCTGACCATCAAGGCACCCAACGCCAAGATGCCCAACGTTAATGAAGACAGTCCTCTGGATATGAAAATCAACTACTTCCTGCAGATGGAAGTTAACCCCGGGCTGGCTTCCCACGGTGGTGTGGTATCCCTGGTGGAACTGGATGATGGCATTGCCGTTCTTCAGTTTGGAGGTGGTTGTCAGGGGTGCGCTGCTGTCGATATGACCCTCAAGGATGGTGTTGAAAAGACGCTGATGGAGCGTATTCCGGAATTGAAAGGCGTTCGTGATGTGACCGATCACAGTAATACTGAGAATGCTTTTTACAAATAAAGCAGCGATCATTCAGAAGAGGGAAGTGTAGTCCACTTCCTTTCTCAGTTTTTTCAATGTTGTTTCGATTTTTACCGTTAGTGTTCGGTATCACTCTATGACATCCCCCCTTATTACCCGTGCTGGAAAAGAAAAGCTTGAGCAGGAGCTTCAGTATCTATGGCGAATTAAGCGCCCTGAAGTCACGCTGGCTGTTTCTGAGGCAGCAGCGCTTGGGGATCGCAGTGAGAATGCGGAATATAAAGAGGGAAAGCGACAGCTCCGGGAGATTGACCGACGTATACGCTACCTGACTAAGCGGCTTGAAATCCTGAAGGTTGTCGATTATTCAACGGAGCAGGAAGGTAAGGCTTTTTTCGGTGCCTGGGTTGAGCTGGAAAGTGAGCAAGGTGAAATAATCCATTGTCGTATAGTGGGTGCCGATGAGATTGATGTGAAAAACAACCACATTACCATCGATTCACCCATGGCCAGGGCAATGGTTGGACGTCAGGTAGACGATGAAATCGTGGTGAATGCACCGGGTGGACGCAAGATCTGGTTGATCAATAAAATACAATATGATCCTTTTTCTGATGATAAATAGGTAAAGCTATGGTTTTTCAGGCTTTACTAATGGTATTTTTACCCTCTTTTGATAAAGAGAGTAAAATGATCACCTCAATAGAAGAACAGCCCGAGCAAATCGAGCTGTTTTGAGTAAAAATCTATTCTCGGAAAGCCTCCTGGCGACGTCCCGGCAGAACATCTTTCAATTTCTCCCTGATGCTGCGCAGCGTCTTCTCCGTGGTTTCCCAGTCAATACAGGCATCAGTAATAGAAACGCCGTATTGCAGATCGTCCAGGTTGTCAGTCATTTTCTGATTGCCCCAGCCAATATTGCTTTCCACCATCAGACCCACAATAGACTTATTGCCTTCAATGATCTGGTTGGTCACATTCTCCATAACCAATGGCTGCAGGGCAGGATCCTTATTGGAGTTGGCGTGAGAGCAATCCACCATGATATTTGTCTTGATGTCGGCTTTTTCAAGCGCCTTTTCACACAGTGCAACGCTGACAGAATCGTAGTTTGGCTTGCCATTACCACCACGCAGAACAATGTGACCGTACGGATTACCTGTGGTATGGGTAACAGCCACTTGCCCCTGGGTGTTCAGCCCGAGAAAACGGTGTGGACTGGAAACAGATTGCAGGGCATTGATCGCGACTTCCAACCCGCCATCGGTGCCGTTTTTAAAGCCAACGGCCGAGGACAGGCCACTGGCCATCTCGCGGTGAGTCTGTGACTCAGTGGTTCTTGCGCCTATTGCAGACCAGGCAACCAGATCCTGAAGATACTGAGGTGAGATGGGGTCCAGTGCTTCCGTAGATGCAGGTATACCCATTTCGGCAACATCCATTAATAGGCGGCGACCGATATGCAGACCTTCTTCGATTTTAAATGAGTCATTCAAATGCGGGTCATTGATCAAGCCTTTCCAGCCAACCGTGGTTCTTGGCTTTTCAAAATAGACCCGCATCACCAGATACAATGTATCCTTCAGCTCTTCACTGAGGGCTTTCAGCCGTTGGGCATAATCTTTCGCCGCAGCAACATCATGAATTGAGCAGGGGCCTATGACCACAAACAGGCGATGGTCTTTTCCATCCAGAATATCCCTGATCACTTCACGGCTTTCAGAAACCGTTTTCGCTGCTAATTCAGTCATCGGAATCACAGCCTTAAGGCGCTCCGGACTCAACAGAACTTCCTGAGATTGAATATTAAGGTCTTCAATGGGTAAAACAGCCATTTGCGCGGTCCCGTTTTTTAATAAGACTTGTTTAAAATCTCCTGATCAGTGGCCTGACGCCCCTGATGCCAGATGAAAATATGGCACCCATACTGACAGATTGTCACCGCGCTCTGTATAAAACCCTGGTAATTATGGGTTTTCCATTGGCTCAGTGAGGGTTTTCCACTTTATTCAAACTGATACAGGGCTGCAACCCTGGAGAGGGTTAAAAAAAGTATTTCAGGCCCAGTCCGAGCAAAATAATGGCCAGTATGATGCGCATGAAGGTATCCGGTAGCTTCATACCGACACAGGTTCCTAAATAAATAGCAGGGATAGAGCCAATCAACAGGCTGCCTAACAGCACAAAATCAACATTACCCAGCCAGATATGGCCAAAGCCTGCCAGTAACGTTAGCGGTACAGCATGAGCCAGATCGCTACCCACTACCTTGACGGGTTTCAGTAGCGGATAGAGCAAGACAATAGCTGCAGTTCCCAGCGCTCCAGCCCCCACCGATGAAAGCGTGACCAGAACCCCGAGGAAAATACCGGCAACAAATGTTAAAGGTGTCTGATATTTCTGTGGAATCATTGAGACACCAGAGAGCTGTTTTTTTTTCAAAAAAGGACTCATAAACAGCGACAGCGCAGTGAGGATTAACATTATCCCAAGGCATAGTGTAAGGATCGGGCTATAATCAGCGCTTCTGTCAAAAAAAATCTTGAGTAGAACAATCGTCAGGGCTGTGGCAGGAAGACTGCCAGCACAAAGAGTTTTGACCAGTGTCCAGTCAATACTTTTCTGACGGTGATGGACAATGACTCCGGTTGACTTGGTAATGGCTGCATACATCAGATCCGTTCCGATGGCGATATGGGCCGGAAAGCCAAACATTAACAGCAGTGGTGTCATCAATGAACCACCGCCGATACCTGTCAGGCCAACCGCAAAGCCAACGCCGGCACCGGTGGCAATATATGTTAGAAAATCCATAAGCATCCAGAAATCTATGGTCTAAAGTTATAAGTAGCCAAGGCGATGTTTGAAAATATTGACTAAAAATTGATGATTAGCTGGTAACTATATTGACTGGCTCGTATTCTGGAAAAGAATTTAATGTCATCCTTTTATGCTTTATAGAACTAACGGATCCTGTTTCACTCTATTCATTTTTGTCAGCACAACCTGCCTGACCGGAGGCCATCAATGAAGCTGCAACAACTGCGCTATATCTGGGAGGTCGCCCACCACGATCTCAACGTATCAGCTACAGCGCAGAGTCTATACACTTCTCAGCCCGGTATCAGTAAACAAATCCGGCTTTTGGAAGATGAACTTGGCGTTGAGGTTTTTGCCCGAAGTGGCAAGCATCTGACACGTATTACCCCAGCCGGTGAGAAAATCATTGATACAGCCGGTGAGATTCTGAGAAAAGTTGAGTCGATCAAGCAGGTTGCCCAGGAATTCAGTGACGAGCGTAAGGGCAGTCTGTCCATTGCTACAACCCACACGCAGGCTCGTTATGCATTGCCGGGCATTATCCGTCAGTTTATTGGTCAGTATCCCGATGTTGCTCTTCATATGCATCAGGGCACTCCCATCCAAATTGCCGAAATGGCAGCAGACGGTTCCGTTGACTTTGCTATCGCCACGGAAGCACTGGATTTGTTCAATGATCTGGTGATGATGCCATGCTATCGTTGGAACCGCTGTGTTCTTGTCCCCAAAGACCATCCATTGACCCAGGTATCTGAATTGAGCCTGAAAGATATTGCCCGATATGCCTTGGTAACCTATGTTTTCGGATTTACCGGTCGCTCCAAGCTGGATGAAGCCTTTATGAATGAAGGGTTGTCACCAAGGGTAGTGTTCACTGCGACCGACGCTGACGTGATCAAAACTTACGTGCGCCTGGGACTGGGAGTCGGGATCATTGCCAAAATGGCTTACGACCCTGAACTGGATTCAGACCTTGTACCCCTGAATGCTGATCACCTTTTTGAGCCAAGCATTACCAAGATCGGGTTCCGGCGTGGTACTTTCCTACGTGGATTTATGTACGACTTTATTGAAGAGTTTGCTCCTCACCTGACCAAAGATGTGGTTCAGGAAGCAATCCTTCGCCATAACAAGGCGGAAGTGGATGAACTCTTTTCAAATGTTCAGCTACCAAACCAATAACTGCGTTTAAGCGGCTTGGTTCAAGCCGCTTTTTCCAGTACTTCCTTTACCAGCTTAAAGTAGATGGTGTAAATTACTGGCTCGCTGTCTTTTTCTTCAACAATAAAAAACGGGGCTTTGTCTACCTGGTACAACTCTGCCAATAAAGCACCTGTGCTGTCCGGGTCGCCATCAACAGCGGTGACAAATTGATCAATTCGATTGATATGGCCTGAGCTCTCCAATCTTTCCTGCACTTCCTGGCATTTTTTACAGAGGTTTCCATCGGCCATTACTTTCTTGACCATGGTGATTTTCATAATCCAGTTCTCCCGAGGGATTGTGTTCATTTGCCGGTGGTTGTTTATTGTAGCAGTGGCTATTTAGTCAATAATACAATCAATATCTATATTTATAGGTTTTTATGCTATATTCTCAGCCAGCCTGTCAGCCCGCAATAAGTCTAACCTGTAAATTAATGGAAATTGCCATTTCCAGTCAGTTATTGTCTTAATGAAGAAAATAACGGTAATAAAAATATTACTCTTTTTCTGGCTCTTTTTGATTGCAGGATGCACCAGTCGACCCAGTATGCCTGAAGTCAATCCCGGGGACTTTCAACAGCCATTAAATGTTGTCGTTTACGATCAGGCTTACTGGCCAATTTATACCTGGACACCGGAAAAATCAGTTACTCGAACGCTTAGGATTTATATTGAAGGGGATGGTCGTGCCTGGTTAAGGTCCAACCGTCCTTCAATGGATCCAACTCCGGTTAACAGGCTTGTTCATCATTTGATGCTGCAGGATAAATCACCGGATCTTGCTTATATTGCCCAGCCCTGCCAGTACGTTATGAATGAAAATTGCAGCAGACAGGTATGGACTTTCAAACGTTACAGCCCGAAAGTACTCAAAGTCATCAATACTGCTGTGGAATCTCTAAAAGAGAGTGGGCAGTATGAAAAGCTGGAATTGGTCGGTTATTCTGGTGGTGGAGCGTTGGCTCTGTTAATCGCCGCACATAGAAAAGATGTTACAAGTGTTCGTACGGTAGCGGGCAACCTCTCTCCTGAGTTTTTAAACCGTCACCATGGTGTCTCTGAAATGCCAGCGGCACTGAATCCGGTCGCTTTTAGTGCTCAATTATCGTCAATAGCTCAAATTCACTTTTTTGGGGCCAGGGATTCGGTAGTCCCGGTTCAGGTCAGCCAGCATTATCTTGAAGCATTTGAAGATACTTCCTGCATAAATATCGAGAGAGTCAATGCAGATCATCAATCCGGTTGGATTGAACAGTGGCCTTTATTATTGGCAAGGCCACTGGCATGTGGCCTTTGAAGGGGAATGTTTTTATAAGCAGGTTTCCAACGTGTTCATCAGGTTTTTTACTTTAGTAATGGACTCCTGATATTCCGATTCGCAATCAGAGTCAGCAACAATTGCCCCACCTCCCCAGCAATGTAGTTCGCCAGCTTTTGCAAGAATCGTCCGTATGGTGATACTGGTATCCATATTGCCATCACAGCTGATATAGCCGATGGAACCACAGTAAACAGTGCGGGCTACCGGCTCCAGCTCCCTGATAATCTCCATGGATCGTATTTTTGGCGCTCCGGTGATCGAACCACCGGGGAATGCGCTTTTTAGCAAGTCAAATGCATCATGATCTTCCATGAGTTGGCCCTTCACAGTACTGACCAGGTGGTGGACGTTGGCATAACTTTCCAGGGCAAATAACCGGGGTACTGACACTGTACCTGTCTTACAGACCTTACCAAGATCATTTCTCAGCAGATCGACAATCATCAGGTTTTCCGATTGATCCTTCTGGCTATGTTGTAACTCTTCAGCAATCGCACGGTCTTCTTCAGGAGAAAGGCCTCTGGGACGAGTACCCTTGATGGGCTTGGTGGAAACATGACCGTTTTCCTGCCGGATAAACTGCTCCGGGGAATGGCTGAGAATGCTCAGGTCAGGACGTGAAATAAACGCTGAGTAGGGCGCTTTAGTGACGGTTCTGAGTTTTTTAAATGCTTCCCAGGAATCGCCGCTGTAGGGGGCGGTAAACCGCTGGGTAAGATTCACCTCATAGCAATCTCCCGCCACAATATAGTCCTGAATTTGCTGAAATGCGCACTGGTACTCAGCAGGGGTCTGTGTCGGGGTGAATCTATCGAGCAGCTTGAATGGTGAACGGTCTGACTTCCTGACTTTATGGTCAATAGCTTTCAGGATTTCAGTTTCCAATGATTCTGATATATCAGGATGAAACACCAGACAGGCCCGCCGTTCCTTATGATCACAGATCAGCGCCCACTGGTAGAGCCCGACGGACATCAGCGGTGTTGAACTGTCTCGATGGGCAATTCGGTCCGGCTCAAGGTGTTCACAGAGTTCATATCCCCAGAAACCAACCATGCCGCCAACAAAAGGCAATCCGGCATTATCGACTTTGCTCATGGCATTAAGCCGTTTTGACAATTGTGAAAAAGGCTCAGTTCCAGAAAAAGTTTCTGTTTTTTGTTGAATAAGATCTTCAATCATCAAATCACCTTCTGAGGTGAAGGTGAAGTGCATTTCTGGAGCTGCGGTCATAATGTCATAACGGCTGGAATGATCTTTATAGACAGCCTGCTTTCCATCGAATACCGAGCTATCCAGAAAACAGGGATAAGGGAGGTGAATAAAATGTTCAAAGTAGAGACTGGTATCGTCTTTATATTCCAGTTCCAGAATTGTCAGCGTCTTCATACAGGTGTCCGAACAAAACAGTCGGCATTTTAACTGGAGCCGGGGCGTTATGCCATCGTCTACAATCCATGAACCAGCCACCAAGTGCTAATTATCATCAAATATTGCGATTGCGATGGTTAGCTGTACAACTTTCTTGTCAACAATTGCACTTAAAACCGCACGATAGTCTCTCAACTGATAAAGTAACCATCAACCCCCGGAAGCCTTGATGCAGTAGAAGTAACATCAAAGCCGATGGGAACATCATCTTATCTAGTACCGTTATAAGGTATAGAAGCAGTAGTTGCTTGCACTGAAGTTGGTGAAGATGGCGAGGAAGAGTTTTTAAATACTTCGGATTTAGAAGAGGATGTTGTGTTGGAGTCCAATTGCGGGGTGGAGCTGCTGGGAGTTGAAGGTGATGTTCCCTGAAAAGGAGTAGATGTTTGCACTCTAGAGGATAAAGTTAGCGAGGAAAGGTGTGAAGTACTTCCTCCGGTTGTGGAAGTGTTTGTTGTGTCGGCGAAATACTGCCGGGTGGTGTTGCGGGTAGTTGTAGGTGGTGATGATTCCTGAGAAGATGTTCGATTTAGCCAATCAGGAGTGCCTTGATCTAATATTTTGATATTAGGGGTTGATATGCTGCTGTTTATAAGTTGTTGGGTGGAAGTGGAAATGGTATCGATGAACCTTGTACAACTATTATTCCAGTTACTACTGGGGGCACCGGAACCCTGAGTATTATTAGATCCAGACAAGGGCATAATGGCACTTAATCGCTTACCGCCCGTCAATAGAAATCCTAGCCCTAATGCCAAGCTTCCGATAACGGCCACACCGAGAACAATAACGCAAGTCCTTCCATTGCTGGTACTACGAGATCCTACTGAATTTTCACTTGAAGCTTTTTGATCCTCGTTTAGAGGTTGCATAGGTATTGATTCATAAGATGCATTTTTTATCGTTGTATCCAAGATATGACTCCTTAGCGTTAATTAGAGTTAACTTCAGTTCCGTGCGATCAACAAGGAACGCTCAAACAGTTTTCAGTCTGACTCTTCTCGCCGTTACCGGCCATCAAGAGCAGAGTGTGTTGAAACTCTACTGCGGAGCAAGCTTAGCCTTTTAGCTCAACACAATGCAGCTTTTCTGAGATGTTTTTTGAATAAGCAATTGTGATCTATATGTCGCTGATTTAGTTATAGGTTGTTTTCAATGCAGGTAGAAGTGCTGATTAAAGTTCGGTATAAATATCTCGGTTTAAAATATTGTTAACCATGTTCTATGGTGTCTATGACGTCGACAGGGTCCACAACATAGATAATGCTGCTTTAACACTCTTTATATCAAGAATTAAGAGCCAGAGGTAACGCCATGAATCAAAAGAATAATGCCTTGAGTCGATTGATCGCTGAGCAGGGCATTGTCACCGCTCCCGGTGTTTACGATGGTATTTCGGCTCGGCTCGGTGAAGAAGCCGGTTTCTCAGCGCTATACGCCAGTGGTGGTGCCATTGCCCGCAGTACAGGTGTGCCTGATATTGGTCTGCTGACACTGACGGAAGTGGTTGACCGGGTTCGTCAGATCGTTGCAGCCACCTCTCTGCCTGTAATTGCCGATGCGGATACCGGTTTTGGCAATGAGGTGAATGTCAAACGTACCGTGGAGCTTTTTGCCAATGCGGGCGTCAGTGCTTTTCATCTGGAAGACCAGGAGTTTCCCAAGCGCTGCGGGCATCTGGACGGCAAGTCTCTGGTATCTGTTGACGAGATGTGTAAGAAAGTCTCGGTGGCCAGAAAGTATGCCGGTGACGTCACCGTGATTGCCCGTACCGATGCCATTGCCGTTACCGGTTTTGACGATGCGATAGATCGTGCCAGGGCTTATGTCGAAGCAGGGGCGGACATGCTGTTTGTTGAGGCACCGCAGACCATTGAGCAGATTGAAGACATTGCTAAACAGGCTCCCGGTCCCAAGCTGATTAATATGTTCTACAGTGGTAAAACGCCACTGGTACCTACTGAAGACCTGAAAGCGATGGGCTACCAGCTGATCATTATTCCTTCTGACCTGCAACGGGCTGCAGTGACCGCAATGCGGGAAGTGCTGAAGGTGATCAAGCGTGACGGCAACAGTGGCGCTATCGCCGATGGCATGATGACCTTCCAGGAGCGAGAACAGCTGGTGAAAACCAAAAAGTTCCTGAACCCATAAAATAAAAAACGGAGAAGTACTATGTCGACGAACTCTGGGACAGAAAAAAAATTAACTGGTGCTGGTCTGCGTGGTCAGTCAGCTGGTGAAACCGCACTGTGTACCGTTGGCAAAACCGGTTCAGGCCTGACTTACCGTGGTTACGATATCAAAGAACTGGCTGATAAGGCCCAGTTTGAAGAAGTCGCGTATCTTCTACTTTACGGCAAACTACCGAACCAGGCTGAGCTGGATGCCTACAAAATCCGGCTCAAAGGCCTTCGCTCTCTGCCCGATGCCCTGAAAACGGTGCTTGAGCAAATTCCTGCTGATGCTCACCCAATGGATGTGATGCGTACCGGTTGTTCAATGCTGGGTAACCTGGAAACCGAACAGGATTTTTCACAGCAGAACGATCACATTGACCGCATGCTGGCCATTTTCCCCGGCATGATCAACTACTGGTACAACTTCAGCCACAACGGTGTTCGGGTCGATGTAGATACCGATGCTGATTCCATCGCCGAGCAGTTTCTCTGGACTCTGCACAACAAAAAGCCTGAGCCACTCCACGTTCAGGTGATGCACGCTTCTCTGGTGCTTTATGCTGAGCATGAGTTCAATGCTTCAACGTTTACCGGCCGTGTTTGTGCTTCGACCCTTTCTGATATTCATAGCTGTGTGACCGGTGCGATCGGTTCACTGCGCGGCCCGCTCCACGGTGGTGCTAACGAAGCAGCTATGGAAATGATCGAGAACTGGCGCTCTCCTGAGGAGGCCGAAGAGAAGATCATGGCCATGCTGGCACGCAAAGATAAGATTATGGGCTTTGGTCATGCCATTTATCGCGAGTCTGATCCCCGCAATGCCATCATCAAAGAGTGGTCCCGGAAGTTGTCTGAGCAAGTGGGGGATGAGCATCTGTATGCCGTTTCCGAGCGTGTTGAGGCGGTTATGTGGCGGGAGAAGAAGCTGTTCTGTAATGCTGACTTCTTCCATGCTTCTGCCTACAACTTTATGGGCATTCCTACCAAGTTATTTACTCCGATCTTTGTTTGTTCGCGGGTAGCTGGCTGGACCGCTCACGTCATGGAGCAGCGCGCTAACAACCGCATTATCCGCCCATCGGCAGACTATACCGGGCCAGAAAGCGCAGAATGGGTGGCTATTAAAGACCGCGATTAACCACCAAGACCACCAAGCGCACAGAGAAAAAAGCTATCTTTGTGGTTTTTTTGGTTTCTGTGGTTCATAACAATAAATTACTTGCCCGGTGGACGTTCGACGTATGAACATTGATTTTCGTAAACCCTTACCCGGCACCCAGCTGGACTATTATGACACCCGTGAAGCCGTGGAAGCGATTCAACCGGGCGCCTATAACAACTTACCCTATACCTCCAGAGTACTGGCCGAGCAGCTGGTTCGCCGCTGTGACCCGGCCACCCTGACCGATTCCCTGAAGCAGATCATTGAGCGTAAGCGTGACCTGGATTTCCCCTGGTATCCGGCTCGTGTTGTCTGTCATGACATTCTTGGCCAGACTGCCCTGGTTGATCTTGCCGGGTTGAGAGACGCCATTGCCGGGCAGGGCGGTGATCCTGCCAGGGTGAACCCGGTTGTGCCAACCCAGTTGATTGTTGACCACTCTCTGGCCGTTGAACATGGGGGTTTTGAACCGGATGCATTTGAAAAAAACCGGGCTATTGAAGATCGTCGAAATGAAGACCGTTTCCACTTTATCGAGTGGACCAAAACCGCCTTTGAAAACGTTGATGTGATTCCCGCGGGAAATGGCATCATGCACCAGATCAATCTGGAGAAAATGTCTCCGGTTATCCAGGCCCGTGATGGTGTCGCCTATCCGGATACTTGTGTCGGTACCGACAGCCATACTCCCCATGTCGATGCCCTTGGCGTTATCGCCATTGGGGTTGGTGGCCTGGAAGCCGAAACGGTCATGCTGGGCCGTCCTTCCATGATGCGTCTTCCTGATATTGTGGGCGTTGAGCTAACAGGGCAGCGCCAGCCTGGCATTACAGCGACGGATATCGTGCTGGCCCTGACTGAATTTCTGAGAAATGAGCGTGTGGTTTCATCCTATCTGGAGTTCTTTGGCGAAGGGGCTGCCAAACTTACCATTGGTGATCGTGCGACCATTGCCAATATGACCCCGGAGTTTGGTGCTTCAGCCGGGATGTTCTACATCGATGAACAGACCATTGATTATCTTAAGTTGACCGGTCGTGAGGCTGAACAGGTGGCCTTGGTGGAAAATTACGCCAAAACCACCGGTCTGTGGGCTGATGATCTCAAAACCGCTGACTATGAGCGGGTTTTGACCTTTGATCTCTCTACGGTTTGCCGGAATATGGCAGGGCCATCCAACCCACACCGTCGTTTGCCAACCTCGGAGCTGGCAAGTCGTGGCATTGCAGGGCCTTATAAAAAAGAGGAAGAGCAAGAAGGCTTAATGCCTGATGGCGCCATCATCATTGCGGCTATCACCAGCTGTACCAATACCAGTAATCCCCGTAACGTGGTTGCCGCCGGTCTGGTGGCCCGCAAAGCCAATGAGCTGGGGCTTATACGGAAACCCTGGGTGAAGTCTTCATTCGCCCCGGGCTCTAAAGTCGCCAGGCTTTATCTTGAGGAAGCTGGCCTTCTTTCTGAAATGGAGAAACTGGGCTTTGGCATTGTCGCCTATGCCTGTACCACTTGTAACGGTATGAGTGGCGCACTGGATCCGGAGATTCAGCAGGAAGTGATTGACCGGGATCTCTATGCAACGGCCGTTCTCTCTGGCAACCGTAACTTTGATGGACGGATTCATCCCTACGCCAAACAGGCTTTCCTGGCCTCTCCACCGTTGGTAGTGGCTTATGCTATTGCCGGTACCGTGCGCTTTGATATTGAAAAGGATGCCCTGGGTACTGATAAAGATGGCAACCCCATCACCCTGAAAGACATCTGGCCCAGCGATGAAGAGATTGATGCAATTGTTGCTGAATCCGTGAAACCAGAGCAGTTTAACCAGGTTTACATTCCCATGTTTGATCTGGGCAAGGCGGAGCAGGCCGAAAGTCCTCTATACGACTGGCGGCCAACGAGTACCTACATTCGCCGTCCTCCCTATTGGGAAGGCGCCCTGGCTGGTGAGCGCACCCTGAAAGGCATGCGCCCTCTGGCGCTACTGGGTGATAACATCACCACAGATCACCTGTCACCGTCCAATGCGATCCTGGCCAGCAGTGCCGCTGGTGAATATCTGGCGAAAATGGGGCTGCCGGAAGAAGACTTTAACTCCTATGCCACACATCGTGGTGACCATCTGACAGCGCAACGGGCCACCTTTGCCAACCCAAAGCTGCTCAATGAGATGTGTCTGGAGGCTAATGGCGAAGTCAAACAGGGCTCTTTGGCCAGAATTGAGCCAGAAGGCAAAGAAACACGTATGTGGGAAGCCATTGAGACCTATATGGAGCGTTGCCAGCCGCTGATTATTGTTGCCGGTGCTGACTATGGTCAGGGGTCATCCCGTGACTGGGCTGCCAAAGGGGTTCGGCTTGCCGGTGTTGAGGCGATTGTGGCAGAAGGGTTTGAGCGTATTCACCGTACCAACCTGGTGGGTATGGGTGTGCTGCCCCTGGAATTCAAGGATGGCACAACCCGTAAGACATTGGGGCTTGATGGCACCGAAACCTACGATGTTATTGGTGAGCGGACGCCAGGAGCAACACTGGCCCTGTTGATTCACCGTGCTAACGGAGAAACCGTTAATGTACCGGTAACCTGCCGTCTGGATACCGCTGAAGAAGTATCCGTATACGATGCTGGTGGTGTTTTGCAGCGTTTTGCCAGGGACTTCCTTGAATCCGAAGCCGCTGCCTGACAGTTCTCACGCTGGCCCTTGATCGGAAGGGCCAGTACAAAAGTCTTATAACAGAAGGAGCTGTTCTCTATGGCTCATCCTCCACAGATTAAGGTTCCCGCTACCTATATGCGGGGCGGAACCAGTAAAGGCGTTTTTTTTAATCTCACCGATCTTCCAGCAGCTGCCCAGGTTCCGGGTAAGGCCCGCGATGCTTTATTGCTCAGGGTGATCGGCAGTCCGGACCCATACGGTAAGCAGATTGATGGTATGGGTGGTGCCACGTCCAGTACCAGCAAAACGGTGATCCTTTCGAAAAGCAATCAGCCTGACCATGATGTTGATTATCTCTTTGGTCAGGTAGCCATTGATCAACCTTTCGTGGACTGGAGTGGTAACTGTGGAAACCTGACCGCAGCTGTCGGTGCTTTTGCCATCAGCAGCGGTCTGGTTGATGTGCACCGGATACCCGACAATGGCATCGCAACGGTACGGATCTGGCAGGCCAATATCAAAAAAACCATTATTGCCAATGTGCCAATGACCAACGGTGCGGTACAGGAAACGGGTGATTTTGTTCTGGATGGCGTGACTTTCCCGGCGGCTGAAGTTCAGGTTGAGTTTCTCGATCCTGCGGATGGTGAAGGCGCCATGTTCCCCACAGGCCATCTGGTGGATGATCTTGAAGTACCCGGCGTTGGGACTTTACAGGCAACCCTGATCAATGCCGGCATTCCCACCATTTTTATCAATGCCGCAGACATTGGATACCAGGGGACTGAACTTCAGGAAGCGATCAACGGCGATGAGCAGGCACTGGCCATGTTTGAGAATATTCGGGCTCATGGCGCCCTTCGGATGGGGTTGATCAGCAGCCTTGAAGAAGCCGCAACCCGTCAGCATACGCCGAAAGTCGCTTTTGTTGCTGAACCGAAAAGTTACCTTTCTGCCAGCGGCAAAGCAGTCTCTGAAGATGATATCGACCTGCTGGTCAGGGCACTCTCCATGGGTAAACTTCATCATGCCATGATGGGCACCGCTGCCGTGGCCATTGGCACGGCGGCTGCCATTCCGGGCACCCTGGTCAACCTGGCTGCCGGTGGTGGTGAACGAAACTCGGTCCGCTTTGGTCACCCCTCGGGTACCTTGAAAGTTGGCGCCGAAGCAGTACTTAATAATGGGCAATGGTCGGTTACCAAAGCCATCATGAGCCGCAGTGCCAGGGTATTGATGGCGGGTTGGGTTCGCTTGCCCGTTGAATAAACTGCGGGGAAATCAGTTTTAGGGGGGCGGACCATCCCATGAGTCCCAGGAGGCTGTCCGAGAACGTCAACATTTATCCGGGACGATCCTCCAGAAAGAAAAAAAACTTTGTATTCTAACACCATTGCCACCGAGATCGCTTTCGACGTGTATGCTGCGGCTGCATTGGCTAAAGCAAAATGAATGAATCGGGTTTTCTGATTGCAACCGGGCCTTTTCCTGCCAGATCCCGTCTGCGTTCATCCCCAGCAAAATCAGGCGGTCGGTTTCAGGGGATGGGACAACGGCAAGCAGGCAACTCTCTTGGTTAAAACAGCCGTCCTTAATGGAAAATTCGATACGTTGACTGACCCACTCACCGGAGGGTTGACGTTGATGGATATCGGTATGGCCTGACGGTTCATTACAGACAATGGTGCCACCGTCAGGACTGACTCTGGTCAGGGACTCAGCCGCAAATATCTGGGTTTCAGCCCAAATTCCGGACGCCGCCCTGTGCCAGACCGCTATTCTACCACCGGTTATGCTGACAAATTCGTCAGGGTTCACAGAAAAATGAACACTTCCAGCACTGCAACAGTGCTGCTCCTGAGCAGCGGGCAGCCACTGATCCTCACTGTTTAATTCCCAGATATCAACACCGTCATCGCTGGTAATAATCAGACGCCGACCATCGGGACCAAAAGCAGGTTCCAGAGTGTAATACCCCGTTGGAGGCTCACAGGTTTTGATAATTCTTTGCTTTTCATACCATTTTCCGTCCTGACCAAGGGCCGCGATAATGACAAAGTAATTGTCACGTGCCACGGCAGAGTTAAACCCATCTTCAGAATAATCAAACCATGTGGCAAAATGCCGATTATCCGGACTGAATGCTAACTGGATAGCAAACTCATCTTCACACTCTATATCACCACCGGCTCTTAATTTCATTTCAATATCAGAGTCTAAAACATTGATTTTACCCGTTTCTGACCAGGACCCATCGTCTGCCTTGCCCATCAGCGTGATGAATGAACCATCCCAAAGCGCGACATGACGGCTGTCACCACTGAACAACAAGTTATGATTAAGACCCGTGGCAATGTTGCCTTTATTGACCCACTGACCATCCGCTGCCTGGCCCAGAATGGCACCATGACGCCCCCTGTTAATACAGACCAGTGAACTGATATCCGGTGACAGATACAGGTCATGGAAATACTTTTCCCTACCTTGAGGAAACACATCACCCGTGGTCAGTTGCTGCTGCTCAATCCAGTAACCATCCTGACATTTATAAACAGACAATAAGAGTTCCTCACCGCTGTATTTATAGTACAAAGGTCCTAAATAACTTCCCAGACTCACCGGCACCTCTTGCGGGACAAATAAAATGTGGTCAGCACGCTGCTGATCAAAATCGCAAAAATTATCGCATTTGATTTCATTCGTCCTGCACCATTGTCCATGACGATCCGGAGTCAGAATATCAATGTACCCCTCCACCCTGTCCGCGAGGATCATGCGCGGTTGATCATTCAGAAAACACCGCAAATCGCTATCCAGATTTACGCTCTCACCGGGTATCAGGGTAAGAGCTGTCGCATCAATAATTTGCTGGCGCGCATGCCGGGCGTAACAGGCATAAAAGGCCGGGCTCAGCTGTGCAGGAAAGTGGCTTCTGGAAAATATCGATAACGTCCTGAGGTACTGAAGAAGTTGCCGGTTGGAATGAATGATTGTCTGACACGAATTCTGTTTGTCTTGCGACAAGGAGAGGAAGTAGCGGACTTCTTCCAGTCCGCAGGCCACCAATCGGCTGGCCACTGCCTTGCAGGTTTGGGCAAACGAACTCATATCCTCGATTGATAAATAGCTGGCGATGTTCTCGAAGGGTACCGTCGGCAAGGTTACCCACCAGCGATGGAAATAAACCGCATCCCGGGCTATTTCAGGCCTGATTTCATTACCCACTGTCTGAGTAACCGCAGTGCTGATATTTGCCTGTGTGGCAACTGGCGGCATATTCCCTCCATATCCGGGCAAGAACCCGTATTTACACCGGTGCATCTTGCCCGTTTAGAAGCCGGGTCCGGGAGCTGGCGAGTACATCAATGATGACGCATTGAGCGATCTCGTTCGAAAGACTGCAAATTGTCGACAGTTCCGCCCCCGGATATACCTTCGCTCCGAAGTGTAGAGGATGAATTATGTCTCGCAGCAACAATTCCCGGGCCGCAAGGAGGTGATAAATGTTATTCTCTCAAATTGAAGGGCAGCCTGTTGAGTTCTGAATTATGGTTATTTCAGCCTTCTGGTCAGATTGGCCTGGTCCATTATCCGTGTCGCAATCTCTTCGACGGAAAATTCAGTGGTATCAATATAGCTGATCCGCTCCTGATTATAGATCTGTTCAACCATCTGTATTTCATACTGACACTGCCTGACCGATGAATAGCGACTGTTTGGACGGCGCTCATTTCGGATGCCTGAGAGCCGGGCTGGATTGATGGTCAAGCCAAAAAGACGTTCTTTATGCGGGCGAAGAAAATCAGGCAGCTTGATGCCTTTATCAAAATCATCCTCGGTAATGGGGTAATTGGCAGCATAGATGCCAAACTGTAAGCCAAGATAGATGCAGGTGGGTGTTTTGCCCGAACGGGAGGCTCCCAGCAAGATAATATCGGCCTTTTCATAGTGCCGGATGCGAGCGCCATCATCATTATCAAGGGCAAACTGCACCGCTTCGATGCGACGGTGATAGCTGGCACTGCTGGTTGTGGAACGCTTCTTGCCGACGGTATACAACGGGTGTGAGCCTAACTCCATCTCCAGGCCGGGAAGGAAGGTGTCAAAGAGGTCAATAATATAAGCTCCGCTGGTATGCAGCAGTTTGCTGACCTCTTCATTCAACACCGTCATAAAGAGGATAGGTTGAACCACCTCATGCTGATGAGTCTCTTTAATAAGGGTCAGTGCCCGAACGGCTTTTTCGGGTGTATCAATATAGGGCAGGGTATGGTGACGGAATGTAGGCCCCGAAAACTGGGCAAGCAGACTTTGGCCAAAGGATTCAGCGGTAATGCCTGTGCCATCAGAGATAAAAAATACCGTTCGCTCCATTTTATAGACTCCAGAAGCATAAATTCCGAGGTTAATAGCTTGAGATCACCGTGGTCTTGCTGGTTTCTGGTGCAGATGGATTAAAATAATGTGATCCAAAGTAAAAAACTCTTCCAATCAATAACATTTTCTAACAAACTATACCGAAATATTTCCAGTGAGATAACCGGTGTCGTCTTATACTATGACAGTTTTATTTATGGCCTGATAGCCTGGCAGACTGAAGTTCTGACAGCGCAGTCGGTGAATTCTCAACGGTGAAACCCATGGTAATCCTTTGGAGTACAGGCAGGAGAGTGGCTTGAACAGTTCATCTTTACCAGAGTTTGTCGTGGGCCTGGATGCCCTGGGCAGTAGTGATGTAGAGCGGGTTGGTGGCAAAAACGCCTCGCTGGGAGAAATGCTCAGCCATCTTGGCAGGGCAGGGGTTCGTGTACCCGGTGGCTTTGCCACCACTGCGGAGGCCTATCAAGACTTTCTGGATGGCTCAGGTTTGTATGATCGTATTCATTCCCAGCTGGATGAACTGGATATTGATGATATTCAGCAGCTCACCCAGGCGGGTGCCAATATTCGCCAATGGATTATGGATGAGCCATTCCGACCCGAATTTGAACAGGCCATTGTCAACAGCTACCGTGAACTCTGCGGTGATCAGGATAACCTGGCTGTTGCAGTGCGGTCATCAGCAACGGCGGAAGACTTGCCCGATGCCTCCTTTGCCGGGCAGCAGGAAACCTTTCTGAATATTCGTGGCGCCCAGAATGTTCTACGAGCAGTTCGGGAAGTCTTCGCCTCTCTCTTTAATGATCGTGCCATTTCATACCGTGAGCATCAGGGCTTTGACCATCGGGATGTGGCGCTGTCAGCCGGAATTCAGCGGATGGTGCGCAGTGAAACGGGTTCTGCCGGGGTGATGTTTACTCTGGATACTGAGTCAGGTTTCCGAGATGCAGTATTTATTACCTCCTCCTATGGCTTGGGAGAGACTGTGGTTCAGGGTGCGGTCAACCCGGATGAGTTTTATGTTTACAAGCCCGCGCTTGAAGCAGGGCGCTCTGCCATTCTCAGGCGGAATATGGGCAGCAAGGCGATTCAGATGGTTTACGGTGATGCCGGAGAGACCGGAAGATCGGTGCAAACCGTGGATGTTGATCTTGAGAAGCGTCAGCGGTTCTCCATCAATGATGCCGATGTGCTGGAACTGGCCCGTCAGGCCATGGCCATTGAAGCCCATTATGGTCGACCCATGGATATCGAGTGGGCCAGGGATGGCGATGACCAGCAGCTTTATGTGGTTCAGGCCCGGCCTGAGACAGTGCAAAGCCGAACTGAATCCAGGACACTGGAACGTTATCGCCTGTTGCAGCAGGGTAATGTCCTGGCAGAAGGTCGCAGTATTGGCCAGCGCATTGGTCAGGGACGTGTCTGCCTGGTGGATGATCTGGCGGATATGGACCGGGTTCGGGATGGTGATGTTTTGGTTACGGATATGACCGATCCGGACTGGGAACCGGTCATGAAACGGGCTTCAGCCATTGTCACCAACCGGGGTGGGCGTACCTGTCATGCCGCCATTATCGCCAGAGAGCTGGCGATTCCTGCGGTGGTCGGGTGTGGTGATGCAACCCACCGGCTGAAAGATGGTCAGGTGGTTACGGTTTCCTGTGCGGAAGGGGATACCGGCTTTATTTATCAAGGTGAGTTGCCGTTTGAGCACCAGAAGAAAGATCTGGATCAAATGCCTGAGTTGCCATTCAAGATCATGATGAATGTGGGGAATCCTGACCGGGCTTTCAGTTTCTCCCGACTGCCCAATGCGGGTGTGGGGCTTGCTCGACTGGAATTCATCATCAACAAAATGATCGGTGTTCATCCCAAGGCTTTACTGAACTATCAAAATAATCCGGACAGCGTCCCCGATGCCGTCAGACAGCAGATTGATGAGCGAATGGCGGGCTATGGAAATCCTGTTGACTTTTACGTTGAAAAACTGGTTGAAGGCGTCGCTTCTATTGCTGCCGCTTTTGCCCCGGAAAAGGTTATTGTCCGACTCTCAGACTTCAAGTCTAACGAATATGCCAACCTGATTGGCGGCAAGATCTATGAGCCCCATGAAGAAAACCCGATGCTGGGTTTTCGTGGCGCTTCCCGCTATATCTCGGAATCCTTCAGGGACTGTTTTGAGCTTGAATGCCGGGCCATGAAGCGGGTCAGGGACGAGTTCGGCCTGACCAATGTTGAACTGATGGTGCCATTCGTCAGAACGCCGGATGAAGCACATCAGGTCATCAACATTATGTCTGACTTTGGACTTCGTCGTGGTGAAAATGGTCTGAAGATCATTATGATGTGTGAACTGCCATCCAATGCGCTACTGGCTGATGAGTTCCTGGAATATTTTGATGGCTTCTCCATTGGCTCCAATGATATGACTCAGCTGGCCCTGGGGCTTGATCGGGATTCCGGCTTAATTGCCCAACTTTTTGATGAGCGTAATGCCGCCGTCAAACAGCTGTTGTCCATGGCGATTCAGGCCTGTCGCCGACAGGGCAAATACATCGGTATCTGTGGCCAGGGACCCAGTGATCATCCTGATTTTGCCCGCTGGTTGATGGAGGAGGGGATTAATACCGTTTCCCTGAATCCGGATTCTGTTCTGGAAACCTGGCTCTATCTGGCGTAATGACTCTTTAATGCCGGTAGTAGCGAATGTTATACCGGCATTACCGCCACTTATGGTTTTAGTCACGCAAAGAGCATAAACCTCATATTAGCTGCTATTTGTCATGCTGAAGGGCTGGCAGGAATCTTCCAGAGTAGCGCAGTACCGCCTTTGGGCACGACACTCTCAAGTTTGTTCTCGCAGTGGATCATTAAATGATCGCCGTCGGGGCTAAATTTGGCCCTTTTAATGCGATGATCCAGTGTTATCAGCTCTTTTTCTACCCATTTGCCATCATCACCAATGCCACAGAGTTGCACAAGACCCGGCTTGTGATGGTCCTTCCCATTGAATTTGTTGCCGTAGATCAGAAAATGGTTATCCAACACATTAAAATGGACACCCCAGATGGAATAGCCATCAGGGATTGTTATGGTGGCCTGTTTCGTCCACTTGCCATCATCGTCGCGCCCCAGGATGCAGGCGGTGCTGTCCCGGCTAACGGTAAAGGCAAGACGTTCTGAGGAGGAAAATTTGGCAAAATCGATATTTTTTTGATGTTGAACCATCAGCTGACCCCGCCATTCGTCATCTCTGTCAAGCCATTGGATTTTCACAGTGCAATCACGACTGACGCTCAGCACACTGTCCTCCTGAACATTGAAGTAAGCAACGTCAATCCCCCCCTGATGGCATACCCTTGCTTTCTCAACCAGGTTACCGTCTTCGTCATCACCCCAAATGCAAGCGTAATTCGTTTGATCGCCATAGCTCAGGAGCAGATTCTCTGAGGGACTGAAGATGGCTTTGTCACTGCCGATGTGCTCAAGGGTCTGAACTTTGTCCAGACTGTTGTCAGTGCTATTGCAATCCCAGATTTTAAAGGAGCCACTGCCGAGACTGGCCAGTACTTTACGCCCGGAGGCGCTGAAGCAGGCATAATCACAACTCGGAATCTCTATTTTTTCTACCCATGCACCATTATCGTCATAACCAGAAATTATAGATTTCTTAGCTAAATCACGGGTCAGTGCATATTGCCCGGAGCCATTGAAGGAGGCTGTGTAAATATGGTTGGGCATACTTACGCTGCGGTAATTTGCTGTTTGCTCAGAATGACGGATCTCTCCGACCTGCGACCAGTTGCCGTTGACATCGCGAGCCAGGAAAAAAACCTGGTTACCCTCGTGGGAGAAGATAAGGGCATGCCGCTCATCATTACTCATCTGGCAACCTTCAATTAACTCGTTGCAATCCATATCAAATTTATTCTCAAGACAGTTGCTCTGATCATTGCAGCCCCAGATGGTGGCTTTTGTGCCATTGTAAGTCAGTAAATAATTATTTGTGGCCTTGAATTTCAGTGGTGTTAGCCCAATTTGCCTGATCTCTCTTAGCTGGTTTAGCAGGGTCCACCGGCTGTTACCATCCTCTCGCAATACGTTGATTTTGCCAGTATGTGGATCGAAGGACATAATCTTATCCTGCAACGGGCTGAAGCTTGCCATCACCGGCTCATAGCCAGCTTCATGGGGGGTATGCGCAAGCACCACCGACTCCGACCAACGGCCATCACTATTTAGCGTACTCACCTTGACATTGCCATCGCGGCTGACACTCAGGAGCGTATTTTCCGACCGGTTGAGCTGGAAAGAAATATTCTGGGAACCCCCGACCCTGCTCCTGTTGTTGTCCGACCAGTTGCCATCCGCACCTTGTCGCCAGATTACCAGGCTGTGATCCGTCAAACTGTCGCAACCGCTGATCAAGAGGTTCTTTCCTGTTGGGCTGAAACTGGCATCAAGAATATAGCAACCGAAGCTGGCCTCCAGTTTGAGTTCAAGACAATTTGCCTGGCATTGAAAAATTTTACTCTTCGTTGGGTCAATATTGTCTGGCTCAATACGACTATCGCACTGTATCATCTTGATATCGGGCTGTTGCGATGTGGTGCCTGGGGATAAATGATTCGTGGAAAAATTCAGTCCGACAATTTGCAGCTTACGATTATCAATATCGGTATCTGTGCTGGTCGTCCATCCGGGTGGTAAATCCTTTTTCAATCGTTTGATTGTGTGATTCTGATCCGTTTCAGAGGCTTCACTGATACGTTTATTAAAGTTAGATACTAACCCGGATATTGGCTTCAGACTGTCAATTAACGCTTCTTCGTCTTTTATCAAACCGCTTCCATCTGTACTTCTGAGGTAACTCTGCGCTATTGGTTGCATGATAACTCCTGCCCGATTGGCACATAGATGATTTGTTTATAAGACCATTAATCAGTAGCATCTTTTGGATCATTATCTAATCCTGCTATTACTACCTGTCTGAACATTCAGGAACTGAACTGTAGATTGCTGAGTTTGGCAAAAGTTCCTGCTTTGAGTTTTTTAGTTCAGGTGCATAAAGCCACTGGGAAAATGCCGAAGGATAGCAGGCATTGCACGTTTATGGTGTGGCATTTAGTTGTGCAGAGAAGTAATGCCAATTTCACAGAGGAAAAGCTTTTCTCCATGTTTTTTTTGGTTATCATGCCAGTCTGAATTGTCATGGGAGTATAATAATGAGTTTTACCACCCCCGATTTGTGTGATGATTTCCCCGGTAACCTTCAGGTAGTTGATCCGGGTTTTAAAAGCTTTGGTGGAAGGGATATTTTTGGTGGCGAAATTGTCACCATTAAATGCCATGAAGATAATTCCAGGGTTCGGGATCAGGTGTTCAGTGACGGTCAGGGTAAGGTGCTGGTTGTTGATGGCGGAGGTTCTCTGAGAAGGGCTTTGCTGGGTGATATGCTGGCGGAACAGGCCGTAAGTAATGGCTGGCAGGGTTTTATTGTTTATGGCTGTATTCGTGATGTTGAAGTTATTTCACAACTGCCGCTGGGGGTACAGGCGCTTGCTGCCCACCCGATGAAAACGGATAAAAAAGGGCTGGGAGACGTTGATATTGCTGTTCGATTTCATGGAGTGGATTTCATTCCCGGTCATTTCCTGTATGCCGATTTGAACGGGATTGTCGTTTCTGCTGACCGATTGGTTTAATGTCCCTATAGCCCTGTTTCTTTCGATCCTGGCATTATGGGAAACGGGGCAATGTTCAATTCGTCATATATAACGATTATTTTTATAATAAGTCACTGTTCCACAAGAATTTTCATAAGTTATTATCGTTGGTGATTAATTAAACACCTTTTCGGAAAATACTGATCTAACATGATGAATTTATTGTAAAAAGGCCAAGGTTTTCTTTCGTTTTTGCGGTAATATCCGCACCCACTAACGTGTCGGGACTTCGTTTACCTGTCCGCCAATCACACTAGGAGGCTGTCCGAGAATAGCGCCCGTCTAGGCGACCCCGTAGCGAGGACGG
>NZ_JAHHPM010000319.1 GCF_024606345.1 Endozoicomonas sp. YOMI1 | reverse complement strand
GCTATTCTCCTCAGAATCAGAAATTTTTATCCTCAATTTCTCGCAATCCTCGCTAAGGGCGCTATTCTCGAACAGCCTCCAAGCGGCCAATAGCATAGTAAGTGAAGCCCTTCTGTTTCATTCGTACTGGCTCGTACATATTACGACCATCAAAAATCACAGGCTCTTTCAATAACGCTTTCAGCTGGTCAAAGTCGGGAGCACGGAATTGACGCCACTCGGTGCAGATAACCAGGGCATCAGCGCCTTTAATTGCCGCTTGTTGTGTACCAGACAGTGTCAGGTCATCCCGAAGACCATAGATGCGTTGTGCCTCTTCCATCGCCTCCGGGTCATAGGCCTGCACTTGCGCACCGGCCTGCCAGAGTGATTCCATCAGCACACGGCTTGGCGCATCGCGCATATCGTCCGTATTGGGTTTAAATGCCAGCCCCCAGAGCGCGATGGTTTTACCTGCCAGCTGACCAGTAAAGTGCCTGCTGAGTTTGGTGAACAGAACATTTTTCTGCTGGGCATTGCGATCTTCAACGGCTCTCAGGATCAGCGGTTCAAAGTCAATGTCTTCTGCTGTTCTTTTCAGGGCCTGAACATCTTTCGGGAAGCAGGAACCACCGTAACCACAGCCAGGGTAGATAAAGTGGAAGCCAATCCGGGGGTCAGAGCCGATTCCCTGGCGTACCATCTCAATATCAGCACCCAGTCGTTCAGCCAGGCCCGCCATTTCATTCATAAAACTGATCTTGGTCGCCAGCATGCAGTTTGCTGCATACTTGGTCAGTTCCGCACTGCGGACATCCATAAAAATCATACGGTCATGGTTGCGGTTGAAAGGGGCGTAAAGCTCTTTCATGGTATCCGTTACATGATTGTTTTCAAGATCAGCACTGTCGGTACCGACCACAATTCGATCCGGTCTCATGCAGTCATTAACCGCCGCCCCTTCTTTCAGGAACTCAGGGTTAGAAGCGACCGAAAACTCAAGTTGAGCGCCTCGCTTCTGCAGGACTTCTGCCACTTTGGCGGCCACTTTATCGGCGGTGCCGACAGGGACCGTGGATTTGTTAACAATGATTTTCCGGTCATCCATATGCTGTGCAATAGTACTGGCCACAGCGAGGACATATTGCAAATCGGCAGAACCATCTTCATCCGGTGGCGTTCCCACGGCAATAAACTGCAATGTACCCTGGGCGATGCCCTCAGCGGCATCCGTGGTGAAGTGCAGCCGACCAGCCTGACTGTTCTCTTTGACAATAGATTCGAGCCCGGGCTCGTAGATAGGAATGATGCCGCGCTTGAGATTTTCAACCTTGTTTTGATCGATGTCGACACAGACAACATCATGACCCACTTCTGCCAGTACCGCAGCCTGTACCAGACCAACGTAGCCGATACCGAAAACTGTGACTTTCATAGTGAAGGGTTACCGTGGAAAATTAAGGGGAGTTATTCTAACTGAAAGCAAATCGGGCGGAAATGTCAGGCTGAAAAAGCCTGTCGTTTACTGGGTTCCACAAAGTCGATATTATTCGGCTATTTTGTTTGCTGGCTGGCTCTTCGAGACAGCTTTTGACAAAGCGAGCCGCGCCACTTATGTCTCAAGCGAATACCCTTTCTGTTGTCCTGATTGCCAAAAACAGCAGTGCTACCCTGGAGAGTAGCCTGAATTCCGTGCAATGGGCCGATGAAATCATTCTTCTCGATGCTGGCAGTACCGATGATACGGTTGAGATCGCCACCCGTTGTGGTGCCAGGGTTTATCAGCACACTGACTGGCAGGGTTATGGCAGGCAGCGCCAGATTGCCCAGCAATATGCGACATCTGACTATATATTGATGCTGGATACGGATGAGCAGGTAACCGATGAACTCAAGGCGAGCATTTCAGAAGTGCTGTCAAAACCGCTTCAAGTCAATAAAGTGTATTCCTGTGCCCGTCGTAACTGGTTTCTTGGCCGCTATATGATGCATTGTGGCTGGTATCCGGATCGAGTCCTGCGCCTCTATCTAAATAACGAGAGAACCTATAACAGCAACCTGGTGCACGAATCCGTTGATACTGCCGGAGCTGAAGTGATCAACCTCCGGGGTGACCTGCTGCATCGTACCTGTGATGACTACATGCAGTTTCAGCAGAAGCAACTGGTATACGCCCGAAGCTGGGCCGAAGAGCGTTTTTTGCAAGGCAGGAAAGTCGGTCTGGGATCGGCATTTGGCCATGCGCTGGGTGCGTTTATTAAAACCTTTTTACTGAGAAAAGGCTTCCTTGATGGCGGCCACGGGCTCCTCCTCTCACTGGTGGTTACCCAGTATACCTTCAATAAATATGCTGCGCTCTGGGCTATGGGCAAGACCCGTAAGCAGGCCGGTGAATAACGGGGCACCTGAGTTTATGATCAAGCTTGCTATTGTCAGACAAAAATACCGGCCCGATGGCGGTGCCGAGCGTTTTGTGGCATCGGCTTTGTCGGCACTCTCTCAGCAAAAAGCAGAGCAGCAGCAACTGGATATTACCGTATTAACCCGACAGTGGCAGGGTATAAAGAACCCTTCTTTTCATGTTGAGATTTGCAATCCGTTTAAATGGGGCCGTGTCAGCCGTGAACGAGGTTTTGCCAGGGCAGCACAAAAACACTTCCCCAGTTTTGATATTGTTCAGAGCCATGAACGCATTCCGGGTTGCACCATTTATCGTGCTGGTGATGGTGTTCATAAATGCTGGTTGGCACATCGCTCGAGAATCATCCCTGAAGCTCAAGCCAAGCGAATGAAAAATGATCGCTTTCACCGTTATGTGATGGATGCGGAGAAGCAGATGTTTGAGCATCCGAGGTTGAAAGCGGTTATCTGTAACTCCCATATGGTGAAAGAGGAAGTCTGCCGGGAGTTTGCCATCAAGCCAGAGATTGTTCACGTTATCTACAACAGTGTTCATCAGGAAAAATTTAATCCTGCCCTGAAACAGGCTGAAGGATTGGCAGTCCGGGAAACATTGGGAATTGAAGCAGATGCAGCGGCGATGCTGTTTGTGGGTTCCGGGTTTGAGCGGAAAGGCCTGGCAGCCTCATTGGAAGCCGTTGCAGCAACAAAAGCGCACCTGATTGTTGTTGGCAAAGACAAACAGGAAGAAATATATCAGCAGAAGGCCCGTGATCTGGGCTGTGCTGAGCGTGTTCATTTTATGGGGATGCAGAACGACAGTAGTCGTTTTTATGGTGCTGCCGACGGCTTTATTCTGCCCACGATTTATGACCCTTTTCCGAACGTTATTCTGGAGGCCATGGCAGCAGGCCTTGGCGTGATCACCAGTACCAGCTGTGGTGGAGCGGAGATTATTGAGGAAGGACAAAATGGCTACTGCTGTGATGCCCTGGATATACCCGCTTTATCCTCTGCCATCAACGCATTTACTGATCAAGGCCATGCCGAGAGCCTGGGTATGATGGCTCGGGAAACCATTAAACCATTCACTTCAGAACGGCTTACGAACCAGTTGTTGTCTCTGTATAGCCAGATATTGAATACTTGAGAAAAGCATGAAAATTTTACATACAGAGTCATCCTGTGGATGGGGTGGTCAGGAAATCAGAACCCTGACTGAGTCTGAAGGGATGATTGAACGTGGCCAACAGGTCACCATCGCCTGTCCTGAACACTCAAAAATCTATGAGGCGGCTTTGAAAAGAGGTATTCCGGCGGTTGCCCTGCCGATTCAGAAAAAGAAGCTATCTTCTTTATGGGCAATGCATCAATACCTGTCGGCAAATCACTTTGATGTGATTAACACCCACAGTTCTACCGATAGCTGGCTGGTTTCGCTCTGTCTGGCCTGGAAAAAACATCGGCCCAGAATTGTACGAACCCGTCATTTATCAACAGCAGTACACAACAATCGAAGTACATTGTGGCTATACAACAAAGGGAATGACTTTATTGTCACCACTGGTGAGCAGTTGCGACAAACATTGCATAGCCACAATGGTATTCCACTGGAAAAGATGAAATCGATTCCTACCGGTATTGATCAATCGCGCTTTGTGCCGGCTGATAACAAAAAAGAAATTCGCCAGACACTGGGTTTACCTGTGGATAAAACCATTGTTGGTATTCTTGCAACCCTGCGGTCCTGGAAAGGGCATGAATATCTGATCAATGCTTTTGCGCAGTTATCCAGGGACGATATACATCTGCTGATTGTTGGTGACGGTCCACAGTTTGAAAATGTTCAACAACAAGTTTCAGAGCTTGGTATTTCAGATAGGGTAACCATGGCTGGTAATCAGGAGAATGTAGTTCCCTGGCTTCAGTCGATGGATATTTTCTGTCTTCCCTCCTATGGTAATGAAGGGGTTCCACAGGTAATCATGCAGGCTATGCTGTGCAAGCTCCCGATTATATCTACTAATGTTGGTAGTATTCTTGAGGTTCTCCATCCGGGGGAAAATGGGCTGTTGGTTAAGACCAAAGATGTGGATAGTGTTCGAGGCACCCTTGAAACATTGATTAATGACTCTGAAATGAGAGAAAAATATGCAAAGGCTGGCTTTGAGTTTGCGTTAACTAGCTGCACTAAGAAAAAGATGGTTGATGATATGGAGTCAGTATTCAGGAGTTGTGATTAGTTTATTTCGAGCAGATTCAGCTGAAATTTATGTCTTGGTCTTTACAAAAAGTTAGTAAGTTGACGTATAATTTGCGACATTTTGCGCAATCAGGATCTACCTACTTATGAAACCCTATATGCCGGTTGTTGCCGATATCCTTAATGCGAGAAAACCCAAACGCATATTGGATGCGCCTTCAGGCAGTGGTTGGCTCAGGTCTATGCTACGGTTCGAACGCTGCATCTTTTTTTGACGCTGGCGGGTTATGAAAATATAAGACTTCACGACTTGCCTCAGGAGCGAAAACCTCGGCATTTTTATGAGCGTATTTTGGCAGTCCCTCAGCGAACTTATTGCCGAAATAAGGCTAAAAAAGCATCATCAGCTGAAGAGGGTCAGTTCTGGCAAGATGCTGGAAGTGATCAATCAACACTGGGGCGGCGACTGGTTGTTTCGGCAACCTCTAAGCAATGGTGTATTCAGTAGCCAGTGGGATTGATGCAATATGAATATTAAGAATTGAAAATATAGCAACGATTTTCTCTGCTATATGAAGATTTTCCTCTTGTCCGAATTGGCCTCAGGATCCTCATAGCATCGTTTTTCGTGAATTAATACTTCCAGCTTATTCTGGTTTCTCTGTTTAATGACTTGAGCCGGGTTTCCACCTACTACGCTATAAGGAGGGGTATCTTTCACAACAACACTGCCAGCAGCGACTATTGATGCATCACCAATGGTTATTCCTGGCATAATCATCACGTTACGACCTATCCAGCAATACCTGCCAATATTGACGGGCTTTCTGACCATACGATTGTCGTAAGGCAGAAACTTAAGGTCATTTTCATCATAAAAATGATTGCTGGTTATGATAGTGCATAGAGGTGCCAGTACTGAGCCACGGCCTATAAAAACACCACCACTGCCGTCAATATAGGCTTGGCCAAGGATTTTGCAGTGATCATCAAGCACGATGTTTTCAGTGTGAAGGTACTTTGAATCCAGTTCTTTAAATTGAACATTCACGCCAAGTTTTTTGAACTTCTTTTTACGGTACTTAAAGAAGATAGCCAGCTTTTTGTATAAGCTCATAGTCGTTTCAGGCCTTGGCAAGATAGTAAATGGAAAGCAAAAGGCCCCGGCAATAGGTTAGATATGCCGGGAAATGGTCCACTTGTGGGTTGATTTACTGAACCGGTTAAGTATTCTCCTCCGAGAATAGTTGATCAGCCTCTCTGCCTTGCCGGTTTTTTTCCAGCGTTCAAACTCTGGAGTAACAAACTCCTCCATTCTGACCCAGTAAGACAGTACTGATGGTTCACTGTAGTCCTGGGCAAGTTTCTGGCCTTCTGTCGCAAGTTCTGAAAAAAGCTCAGGATGTTCCCGTAAACGGTCAATAATTGCCAGAACACCATTGACTGTAGTGGCGTGTAAAACGGCTTTATTACTGTTAAATGCAGCCGTTATGGCAGGCTCGTCGCCTGTAATGCATAACGCTCCAGCAAGCCAGGCATTGGTGGCTTTATTGACGGGTTTGATTTTTAGTAGCTCTACCGGCACATCCCGGACAGCAATCACAATATCTACGTTGGAGTAATCGTGCCACTCAACGCTATCGTTGCTCTTTCCTTTGATAATGAACTCGATACCGCGCTTTTTCAGTTCGGACAAAAATGCTTCGGACTGGAATGCTTTCCCCAGGTTTCGCTTGGGCTGACCAAAAAATGCCACTGTTTTGATGCTATTTCCGCGTTGGCTTTCACGTAAGACCAGCCCGGGCTGTGGCCATTGAGGTACATAGATTTCGTTGCTTTTGCCCGTATGAATTAGGTTCTGATGCAATACAAAGTGACCAAATTCCGGGTAGTGAGCATCTGTTCTGCAGGCTACATAGAAATAGTCGGCAAAGGTGTTTTTGGGGCGGGATTTAACACCATCAATGACATTGATTTTGTCTAAACAAGCCCCACTACCCAAGGTTACTTTATAGCCTGCGTTGCGAAAATGCAGGTAAGTTAATAGTACCCAAATATCTTCTCCCGTAATAATCCGGTTTTTGATATCTGCAGGTGTGGGTAGGTCACCGGACAGTAGATCCTGCCAGCGATCTGTATCATTCAGGACGAAATGAAGGTTTGATGGTTTGCTCATTATCAAGTATCTGAGTTGAAAAATGTGGCTCAACTATATTGCACCAGCAGTCAGCTGGACAGTATCTGCGGTATGGGGTGTCTGTTGACTTTTTGACAGCTTCTCCAGCTCATTATCAAGCTCTGTTATAACCTGAGGAATGGAGATCGCCATCATTCCTCTTGATAGCTTTCTGTCACCGTCAAAGTAGAGTTCCATGTTGTCATTCGATATGACGCAGTGAATGCCATTATGCTGAACACCTGTCATCAGCCGGTAGTTGCTTCCCTGTTTATTGTCCCAGGGGCCCCAGAGGTTTGGTTCACTGGCTCCGAAAAGTGCAACTACAGGTGTATCTGTAGAAGCAGCAATGTGCATGGGGGCTGAGTCAATACCAAAAAACATACTGGCTTTTGATGTCAGGTAAGCATAAGCCTGCAGGTTAACTGGTTGTGGCAGTTGGAAAGGCTTTTGCTGGCAGTGGCTGGCAATTTCCTCTGCCATGCGGACTTCTTTAGGGTCGGAAGACGTCGTTAAAAGAACGGGTTTTAGCCATTTTTTCTGGATATGGTCGATACACTGAGCAACTTTGCCCGAGTCCCAGCACTTGTACATCCATCGTGAAACCGGGTGGACGACCACAAAACCTTCATTTAGCTCTAGTTTGGACAATAGTTCGTCGATCATCTCTTCATGATCTTTCCGCCAGCCCAAGGTGACTTTCTTTATTACTTTCCGGGAATCGATAGCCTCAGCAAATTGCAGGTCTTTCTGAACCGTAGGGATACGTTGCTGGCTATTGAATGTCGTATCAAAACGAGCAAGCCGGTTGATCAATGTCGGCTTTTTAATGTACCCCATTCGCCGGGATGCTCCCGAAAGAGCACTGATGATATAACCTCGATCTCCTTCAGTAAGGTTAATAACGAGGTCGTACTGCCCTTTAAACTGCCAGTAAAACTCAATTTCCGTGCGAATACGCTGCCAGAAGGTTTGCTTGTTCTTCTTGCCTCGGGAATAGGGAATTACCTTATCCACATGGGGATTATCGGCTACTACTTGAGTACAGAAATCGTTAACAGAAACATGAAGCTCCGAGTCAGGATAGATTGCTTTCAAGCTGGCAAACAGTGGTGTTGAAAGCAAAACATCACCGAGATTACGAAACTTGGTCACCAGGATTTTCATACGCAAAACCTTGCTGTTGTCACCATGAAGATGCTTATAACAAATTTCACTCTACCTTCATGGCTTTCAAGCGAGAGTATAGATCAGTGGAAATTATAACGGCAGCAGAAAGCAGGCTTCTTGCCGCTACTAGGAGGCTGTCCGAGAATAGCGCCCGTCTAGGCGACCCCGTAGCGAGGACGG
>NZ_JAHHPM010000318.1 GCF_024606345.1 Endozoicomonas sp. YOMI1 | reverse complement strand
ATTTTGAATAGGTTCGAGTAACTATAGATAGGTTTTCGTTAACTGCAACAAGCCCTACTTAGTGGGAGACAAGGATATCAACTCCCCGGCGGAACATTTCCGCGCACTCCGGTGAGCTGGCCGGTTCTGGCAGGGAACCTTTGTCAATCCAATGCCTCATCCGGCTGGAGCCCAGCAAAATGAGCTGATAAAGATCCACACCATGGGCTTTGGATTGCACAAAGGTGTAGATCCTGCTCCCGGTCATCCATGGTTTGGCCGGGCAAACCGAACATTGCCAAGGCGGATAATCTGCTCTGGGGTCAGGTCGGTGGGTGTCCCATCGCAAAATAGACACGGCAAAATAGATGCCAAAAATAGATGCCATGGAACTTTGATTAAGAAAATGTTGTCTATTCAAAGGGTAAATCAATCAAGGTTAATAAGGTTAAAATTGATGAAGCAGTTCAGGCAGTTTTGTATTTCCTTTTTAGTGTCTATTATTTTGTGCCCTATTGCTCTGGCAGATGAGGCTGCGGTAACACCGGATAAATTACACATCAGCTATGTCAGACAATATATGGCAAACAACCGTTTTTTTGATCGTCTTAACGTCTCAGGATATGCTGGTCAACCCATTGATGCTCAAGTAAGAGCAGGCCGTGCTGAAGCAAAACGACAGTATGACTGGGTACTGAAGGAGTATTCCCTGTATGAGTCGTTACCCTATCTGGCGTTTTATGTTCCTGCTTTAATCGTGGGTGGAACAGCGCTTTCGTACAAAGAAGCTATTTCGGAATTTATGATGACCGGCTCGGCTTTTAGTTCCGTGTTAGTTTCCGCGGCTATTGGAATGGGCATCGGATTAACAGTGGCGACAGCTATTCCATTTACTATGAATGTTTATTACGGAATATTTGCGCCAAAGCTTGCCGAGGAGAATTTGATTCTGGCCTACGGTGCAAAGAAAGCATTTCTGGATAAACGCACGCAACATTACATTGAGGATGAGCTGTTTTACAGTTTCTGGCGAAGCCCAGGCGGTGAAGCACTCAGCCGGTTGCAGAAAATTCTGGATAAAGCGTTAAGACTTCCGTTTTATTCCAAAGAACTGGTGTATGACGAAGAGAAAATTGATGAGGCTCTGCGGGACTATCCAACCCACGTGGCCGATCGGTTAAAACGGTTTGCCCACTCTGAGCTGGTTTATCAGCAGACGGATTCCTCAATCTATGATAGCCATTACCCGATTTATTTTTTAGGGGTACCGGGCACCGGCAAGACCTATGCAGCCAGACAGTTGGCTGAAGCGATGGGGACTAACCTTGCCGTTGTCAATCTCGATGGTGCCACCATTGATGATATTGTCGGAACCCCTTTTGAAAGTGCCAATGCCAGGGCCGGCAGAATTCTTGATGCTATCATTGCACGTACCGATTCAAGCCAGGATATTAATCACCATAATCAAGTTCTGATGATTGATGAGTTCGATCGGCTATTCATCTCCGGAAATGAGAAAAGCAAAGATGTGCTGTCATTTATGTTGAAGTTGCTCGATCCGTCGAATCGTTCTTACTACAGTCCCTACCTGAAAACAGAAGTACGTTTGCCTGACACCATCATTCTTGCGGGTAACCGTGATATTCATGAGTTAAGTGCCCAGGATCCTGAGCTTGAGGCCATTGCCTCCAGACTGGATAAAGTCGTATTTGACGGTTTTGATAGCAGGGCGAAACAGAAAATTGCCTTTGAAATTATGGTTCCAAATAAGGAAAGGCGTTATCGGTCGGCAGGTAAGCTTTTTGCGGATTTCACCTTACCAGAGAGTGGTTACGACATGATTCATGACTTTATTGAAACGGATCAAGACCCGGGGCTGCGTTCCCTGGAAAAATATATATCCCGGGTATTTGAGACCTTTGCCCATGGCCTTGCGCCAAAGAGTCAGATTACTGTCGGGAATAAGGCTGAACAATGGAACCGACAGCCGGTGCTTGCAGGAGGGTAATGTTTG
This sequence comes from Endozoicomonas sp. YOMI1, assembly GCF_024606345.1. GTDB lineage: Bacteria > Pseudomonadota > Gammaproteobacteria > Pseudomonadales > Endozoicomonadaceae > Endozoicomonas. The sequence continues at coordinate 4,713 of NZ_JAHHPM010000318.1, read as the reverse complement.
TTGTCTGACAAAATATGGCCTGGTTTGAATTGCAACACGCAATTAATGGTTTACGACCAGTGGGCAGTGATAGGCCGGGTGCTCAGATACACTGACTTCAATATCGAACACTTGTCCAATAGTTTCCGGAGTCAGTACTTGGTGGGGCGTGCCTTCTGCAGCCATTTCTCCATTCCTGAGGATCACAATCCGGTCAGAATATCGCGCTGCCAGATTCAGGTCGTGCATGATGACCATAACGCCGATACCCTGATCTGCTTCCTGTCTGGCCATTTTCAGGGTCAGCTGTTGATGGGCCGGGTCCAGTGCCGATGTAGGCTCATCAAGCAACAGGTAACGCTGGCCATAAGGGCTTTCGTCCCAGATCTGAGCTAATACCCGCGCCATATGAACACGCTGGCGTTCACCACCGGAAAGGGTGGTGTAATGACGATCCTTCAAGTGTAAGCCATCGACTTTGTTAAGCGCTTCCCGGGTAATCATCAGGTTTTCATCATGGTGACTGGCACAGGGAATTCGGCCTAGCAGGACGACTTCTTGCCCCGTAAAGGGAAAACTCAATGAGGATGACTGAGGCAAAACACCGAGCATCAGTGCCTGCTGGTTCAGTGGCCAGTCATTGCGACCATTAACCAGTACTAGTCCACTGGATGGCTTTCTCTCACCACTGATGACTTTCATCAAGGTACTTTTACCAGCACCGTTTGGGCCAAGTACCGAAACCACTTCTCCGGGCTTCAGGGTCAGATTAATGTCCTGAAGCAGGTGCCTGTCTCCGATCTGCACCGATATGCCCTGAACTTCCAGCGTGTTTACCGCTGCGTTTTCCTGACCAGAGGCCATATCAGACAATCCTTTTACGTTGCTGCCACAACAGTGACAGGAAGAAAGGGGCACCCATCAAGGCAGTAACAATACCGATGGGAAGTTCTGCCGGGGCGACAATGGTGCGGGAAATCATATCCGCTACCAGTAACAGAATACCGCCCAGCATGGCAGAGGCTGGCAAAAGAATACGATGGTCCGGGCCAACCGCCAGGCGAATCAGATGAGGCACTACCAGCCCCACAAAGCCGATCAAACCACTGACGGAAACGGAAACACCCACGGCCAGGGCCGTCAGGAAAATCAGTGTCAGCTTGACCTTCTGGACATCAATGCCCAGATGGCGGGCTTCTGACTCACCAAGCAGCAGCGCATTAAGCACCAGACCGTAACGACCAAGAATCAGGACAACCGGGATTAATAGCGTGGCACAGATAATCACCAGGTCCCGGGTGGCACCACCCAGGCTGCCCATCTGCCAGAAGGTCAGGTTACGCAGCATGGTATCGTCCGCTACGTAGTTCAACATCCCCATACCGGCACCGGCCAGGGCATTGATCGCCACGCCAGCCAGCAGCATAGTGACCACTGAGGTTCCGTTGTTGGTGGTACCGACTTTATAAACCAGCCAGGTGGACAGCACACCACCAGCAAAGGCCAGAATGGAAACGCTGAAGCTTTGTACCAGGGATGGAGCGCCAGTAAATAGCAGGCCACCCAGGACAATAGCAATACCCGCACCCAGGGCCGCACCGCTGGATACACCAACAATACTGGGGTCAGCCAGTGGGTTTCTGAACAGCCCCTGCATGGATGCACCGGCCACCGCCAGTGAGCCACCGACAATCAGCCCCAGCAGTGTTCTGGGTAAACGAATGGACTCAATAATCAGCGCTGACTGGCTGCTGATCGTGCTGTCGGATAAACCCGGTCGGTCAAACAGTATGGTCAGAATATCGCCTGCGGGAATGGGTACAGCGCCAACGCCAATGGACACAATCACCACGACTGGCAGCAGGATTGCCAGTACGGTTAACAGCAGTGCCCCCTGAGGGTTACGACTCATTGGAGGATGGGTTACCTTGGCCTAAGTAAAAAGATTTCGCCAGAGACGGTGCAACATCGCCCCAGGGCTTCCACCTCAACACCGGCACTTTTCAGTTGGGTCAGGGTTGACATTGGTCCCATGGCTGCAGAAACAGCCACTACGGTGGCCAGCAGTGGTTTAAAGGTTTTCTTCATGGGTCGCCTTTGCCATTTTCCTGTTCCATCAGCACCTGTGCAGCTTCAATCTTGTGCTGGCTGAAAAACATCATCAGCTTGACCAGATTGCCCAGTGGGGCATCTTTATCACCGGCAATCAGTACAATGGTACCGGGAGCTTCTTTAACCTTCTTCAGCACAGTGGTAGCGAATACTTCCCACTGATCAAACTTCTGTTCACCAATAGCCCAGGGCTCACCCTGTTCCAGAATACTGACGGTCAGCGTTTTTGGCGTGGTGGTTAAAGGGACTTCCTGTTGGGTTGCCCGGGGCAGTTCCACCGGCAGACTCAGCGTCGGTACATTGGTGGTGAACAGCAGAAACACCATGACGATAAACACCACATCCAGCAGCGGCGTCAGATCCGCCATGGAAAGTGATGCGCTGGTTTCATCAATATCGTTGATGCGAATCATGCCGCTACTGCTCCGGCACTGATGATTTCAGGCTGGCCAGTATCTGAGCTGGCACTATCCTTTACCGTCAAACCCTTAACGGCAGGTGCTGAAGGCGCAGCGGCTAAACCATCGTCGTCCATAGTCAGACCTTCCAGCAGCAGGTTGGTGTGATTCAGGGCAAACTCCAGTTTAGAAAGATAATGGTTAGCCCAGACACCAAAACCGTGAGCCGCCGCCAGGGCTGGAATCGCGATGATCAAACCGAACGCAGTGGTAAACATCGCCTGCCACAGGCCCGCAGCCAGAACATCCGGAGTAACCGGGCCGGCAGCGGCTGCAATATCACGGAACATATCGATCATACCCAATACGGTACCAAGCAGACCCAGCATTGGGGCCAGCACACCAATCAGCATCAACGGCTTCAGCCAGGCATTCAGGCTACGCTTCTGCTTCAGCAGCCACAGGCCAGCCACTTCTTCACGCATCGACTTTTCTCGGGAACTGTGGCTCAAAAGTACCGCAACGCCCTGACGAATGCCTTTGCCTTGACAGAGATGCTGCCAAAGGATGTCCTTGCTTTGGGCGTGCTTCTCGCTGCCACAGCATTGACGCACTTCATTAAACAGTGCTGTCATCCCCTTGCGGTTCATGGATGGCAGCAGGGCATAGGTCACCAGCCGCTCAAGAATCATGGCCAGTCCAAGGCAAGAGGTGATCAGTAATGGCCAGGCCATGATCCCCAGTGATGCAAGATGTTCTGTCAACATGGCGTTACCTGCTAAGTATCAAATGGTTTGCTTAATCAACTGATTTCAAATGCGACGGGGATATGCACCCGGGATTTGATAAATCGGCCATTACGTTGCTCTGGTTTGAATGACCAGCGCTTAACGGCATCAATGGCTGCCTTATCCAGCACGGGGTAGCCGGATGACTTAAGAACGTCGACAGTGATCGGATTACCTCGTTCATCAACAATCACATCGAGCATCACCACGCCCTGCTGATTTCTCCGTTGAGCCAGTTTCGGGTAGCGGGGCTCAACCCAGTCACGGATTTCCGGCTCGGTCATCATCACTGGCTCGTTACTCAGTCCGGGGGACTGGCTTTTCTCGGTAACGGTTTTCTCCATTACAGGCTCAGTAACTTCAGGCTTGTTCTTCTCAACGGGCCTGGGCTTTTCGGCAACTTTTTCCGGTTTTTTCTTTACCGGCTCTGGCTTGGGTTCTTCCTTTTTAAGAATGGGCCTGGCCTTCTCTATCGGTTTCTGGATAACCTCTGGTTCAGGCTCAGGTTCTTCCTGAACAACTGGCTCTTTGACCGGTGGTTCAGGTTGGCTGACCGTCGAAAAGCTCAGGGAAACCGGTGCCTGGATAGAACCCATATGGATGGTTCTGGGCTCAGCTTCCTGGTGCGCCAGCGCAACCACCACGGCCACATGGGCCGCAATGGATATCAGCAATGTGAAGAAAGCGTTTTTAGGCATGACCAGTAACAGTAATAGTGTTGAATGACCTAATAACAGCAGCGTAGGTTACTCGAAGCATAAAAGGTGTTCAATAACCTAAATGATAATGGTTCGCATTGTTTGTGCTAATAAGTAATATCCTCCGGTTGTTTGATCTGGCGCATTATCCGGGTCGTAGAAACAGCCAACATGCTAATTTATGCCCTCTTTCAGTCAAAAAGTCATTTACCTTCGGTGATCACGGTTATGGTGCTAAAAAGAACAGAAATATCACTGCCTGTTACGCTTTTCTACGATGGCGAATGCCCTTTGTGTATGCGTGAAATTGATCATCTGGCTAAAAAGAACCGCAAAGGCTTACTTAAGCTGGTTGATATTAGACAGGATAATTTTCAGGAAAAATATCCGGAGTTTGACGTAGCAGAACTCGACCGGGTTATTCACGCGAAGCTGGGTGATGGCCGTGTAGTCAAGGGTGTGGATGCAACCCTGGCGGCCTGGGAGGCTGTCGGTATGGGGTGTTTGGTAGCCCCTTTACGCTGGCCGGGAGTTGCCTGTCTTGCCGACCTTGGATACGAACTGTTTGCGAAAAACCGTCATGGCTTATCCCGCCGCTTGGGGCCGATATTGGGCAAAAATGAGTGTAATAAACCCTAAGCCAAGCGCTGTTATACATTCACAGTCACCTCGTTCCCCGCGAGAGGCTAAGCCTGAGAATGTGGGAGGCTTTATGAGCTGAAATCATTCGTTGAAATC
>NZ_JAHHPM010000317.1 GCF_024606345.1 Endozoicomonas sp. YOMI1 | reverse complement strand
TCGCTACCCGCCGCCCACTCCCCGCTACCCGCAAAAGAAAAGACCAGCGCTTTTTTGGGCAGCGGGAAGCGCCATTTTAGCCACAACCTTTCTTGCCCTGTGTACAACCTTTGCCTACGATTGTATTACTATTACAACAAAGTAATACAGAAAGAGGTGTGACGTGCATAAATTAACGACCAAAAGGCAAGTGACTATTCCTCAAAGTATCTGCCAAAAGCTCGGGCTAAAACCAGGCGACTTTATACAGGTTTTCGAGCGCGATGGTGTGGCACATTTGGTAAAGATGACCTCCGATGATCTTTCTGGCACCATCAAATTACCTGGTGATACCCATCTACACCCAACGCCAGAGGACACCAAAAAAGCCATCAAAGACAAAGCCGCCAGAAAATTCCGGGGCGAATCATGATTGCTGTTGATACCAATGTGCTGTTGCGTTATCTGTTGGCGCCGATTGATGCCCGTAACCCGCCCTGGCAAGCGAGAGTGGCGGCTGAAACCATTAATTCTGCTGACTCCGTTTACCTCTCAGACATTGTACTGGCCGAAACCGAGTGGGTGCTGGAAACCGTCTTTGAGTTAACCAAAGCAGAAATACACTCCGTTCTCAAACAGCTCGCCAGTAACACCCGGTTCATTTTTGAAGACTGGAGTGCCCTACAGAGCGCGCTTATGGATTACAGCGAAAACCCCAAAGTGGATTTCTCTGATTGCCTGATTGCCCGACGTGCCATCAGCAAAGGCGCCCTAACGCTCTACAGTTTTGAAAGCCGCAAAAAGCTGGGGGCATTATCCATCGTCACCACGCTGGTGCAAGTTGGGAATGACTAAGGAACGCCTCCCGCCACCCGCTACCCGTAAAAGCACCCGCTTATCTTTTTCGGGCAGCGGGCGGCGGGAAGCGGGCAGCGCCCGAAGGGATCAATAACCGTTAGGATTCATAAACCCTTTAAAAACAGTGCCAATGATAATCTTGATATCCAGCCACAACGACCAGTTATTGATATATTCCAGATCACACTCCACCCGGCGCTGCATCTTATCCAGCGTATCGGTTTCACCCCGGAAGCCCCGCACCTGGGCCAGCCCGGTAATGCCTGGCTTTACCTTATGGCGTTTCATATAAGATTCCACCAGATCCTTGTAATACTCGTTATGAGCCAAGGCATGGGGCCGGGGGCCAACAATAGACATCCGCCCCTGCAACACATTAATAAACTGGGGCAACTCATCCAGGCTTGTACGGCGGATAAAGACTCCAACTTTTGTCACCCGTGGATCACCTTTAGTGGCCTGGGTCACCACCTTCGCCTTCCTGATGCACCTTCATACTGCGGAATTTATACACCTTCACCTGCTGACCAGAAGCCCCATGGCGAAACTGCTTGAAAAACACCGGACCCGGAGAGGAGAGTTTCACCGCAATGGCCACACCCACCATCACCGGCGAAATCAGCAGCAAAATCAGGCTGCCAATCACAATATCCGACACTCGTTTGATAATGGCGTTAATGCTGTCCATAGGCGAACAGCTGATATCCAGAGAATAAAAGTCACCAATTTTGGTAATGGTATGGTTCAGCAACGGCAGATCCTGCAGCCCCGGCATATATCGGATATTGGCGGTACTATGGCGCAGGGCAAACATCACCGGCTGAAGAATGGAGTTCTTGTTAAAGGGCACGCAGAGCCAGCACTCATCAAAAGCTTCATCTCTGGCCAAGTACTGCACTTGCCGCCTGTCTTTTACGATGATATCCGTATGGGGTTCATACAGGCTAACCACTTTCTCCTGGGCTGGCACCTTTTCACCCT
>NZ_JAHHPM010000316.1 GCF_024606345.1 Endozoicomonas sp. YOMI1 | reverse complement strand
CCCTGTTACCGCCGTGAAAGGGCGGTGTCCTAGGCCACTAGACGAAGGGGACGCAGACCTTCGTGCATTGCTGCAGCGGTTGCGTATACTAATCACCCCCTTTCAAAGAGTCAACACCTCCCCTCTTTTTTCATCAAAGCTTGCATCAATGGTTTTCTTGAAAAAAAGCCTTTTTAACGATTAGATGGGCTACTTTTAGCCTGGGGCAGAGGAACATGAGACTCAGGGACAGACTCTCTTATAAGCAAGTCAAATATACCGTCAGCGTCGCATTTATACTGAGACTGATTTTCAGCGTCTTTCAGGTAACTCACGATTACAAAACTCAGGATAAAAGTATTGATAGTGCCATGCAGAGCATGTTGTATCTGATGCTGACCAAACCACTCCTGAAACTGGCCCGTCACGTAAAACAGGTTCGAAGAGGCAGTGATCATAAAACACCGGCAATGCAGGAATGAATGGTCACATTGCCAGACCTTTCAATAAAAAAGCGCCAGGAGGCTGTGGGCAGGCAATTCCAACATGCAAAAACGTTCAAATCTGTAATTGATGGGAGTGAATTATTGATGAATGGTATAGAGCTTTTGCTGGAAAGGGTGTCGACACCCATCCTGAAGGAACCAGCACCCGGCGATCAGCAACTGGATGTCATGTTCCGGGCGGCCCTGAGAGCCCCTGACCATGGCCGCATTCGCCCCTGGCGATTTTTAAAAGTCAGTGGCGAAGCGCGGGAGGCACTGGGTGAGTTGATGGCGCAAGCGGTCCTGGAGGATCAGCCGGACCTTTCAGAAGAGGCGCTGGCTCGTTTCAGAGGGATGCCGCTCCGGGCACCTATGCTGGTACTGGCTATTTGTCCGGTTAAGCAGCATCCAAAGGTGCCGGAGATTGAACAGAAGATGTCACTGGCGGCGGCAGTTCAGTCTCTGCTGCTGGCTGCCCATGCCCAGGGGGTAGGGGCAATGTGGCGAACCGGGGAGCTTTGTTACCACCCACGACTGGCAAAAGGGCTGGGTCTTGCCGACAATGAGCAGCTGATGGGTTTTATCTACCTTGGTAAGCCTGCTGGCGCTAAAAAGAAAGTGCCCGTGTTAGATGTTAATGAATTTGTTTCTGAGTGGGTGAGTGCCTGACCGGGAAATAAAAAGGTAATGAATTTTAAATGAAGTCTGAAGGTGGAATTGGTATAAGACCTCAGTGCACTCTACCATGCAGCTTCTCAAGCTTTTTGGTGGAGTATCGTCTGTCTGGATACTGCCTTCTATCTGCTCTACCGGGAATTCACTGTTTTTTTGCAGGTATCTTTGCCAAAACATGATGCTGATATGGCTTCATCTTCCACCTCCATGACAAGCATAAACGGTGGCTGTAGGAGGTTACCGGACTGGTTAATTATATGAATATTGGATGAAAGTCTTATTTAATGCTGTTGATCCTTCAGCCAATCATGTTGTGGGGAATGATATAGTCCTCAAGATCATCTTCTGCAATATCATTTTCTGAATGTACCCACCCTTTCACCGAGATTCCGGCTTGATGGATAGATTCACAGGAGCCGGATACCAGTGGGTGCCAGTCCAACAGCGGTTTCTTTTCACTGATCAGCCGATAGGCGCAGGTTTCGGGCAGCCAGTGGAAAAGCTCAACATCTTTCAGCGTCAGTACCGTACATTCCGGCACGATGTCTTTACGGTTATGGTAGTCTTTGCATTGGCAGCTGCTGGTGTCCAGCAGTTTACAGGCTACTGACGTGTAATAAACTGCATCCGTATCTTCATCTTCCAGTTTGTGCAGGCAGCAGCGGCCACAGCGATCACAAAGGCTTTCCCACTCATCGGCGGTCATTTCTGCCAGGGTTTTGGTTTCCCAGAAAGGTTTTGCAGTCATGTCGGGTCGTTAAATGAAAGAAACTCATCCGGCAGTTTGATCAGATAATCATCCTGCTCTTTGGGGGGCATTTGCAGATAATAGCCATTATCGGAAATTCCCTGAAGTACACTGGCGGTCTCTACACGAGCCAGCTTTTTCTCCGGCGTCAGCAACAGATCGAAAACATGCACCGGTTGACCAAAGGCTTGTAATAATGCTTCTGGCAAGGTCTTTTCCAGTATGGCTCCCTTGTTCAGGTACAGGTACATCCCTTCCCTTTTGGGGCTTTTATAGATGGTAACCAGAGACTTCATTCAATGGCCTTTTTCCTGTTGATTTAATTGATTAAGTTGCTCGATCAGCGGGATGCCGATGATATCACGGCGCCAGCCCGTAAGGGTATCCGGGATTATAAAACGGCCATTATCGAGCCAGCTGCGCAGCAGTGGTGTGGTTAGTTTTCCCGGCATCAGCAGCTCCATAGGTAACTGCAGTTCAACGGCCAGTTGCGACATGAGTGTCTTGATCTGCTTACCCCAATCCCTGACATTTTTTGGCAGTGGGGGAGGCAGCTTTTCTGGTCTTTGTGCTTCCGGAAACTGACTGGCCGACCTGATAATATCCAGTATCTGCTCGCCATGGTTGCGTATAATGCTGGCACGCATTTCTTGTATTTCCCGCAGCGCCTTTATGGCTTTAGGCTGAAACCTCGCCAGCGGCCAGAGGCTGCCTTTGGGGATAACCCGGTTGCGAGGAACATCCAGACTGCGGGAGGCCACTTCCCGAAAGTGGCAAAGTGCTTTCAGTACCGCCAATTGCTGGGGCCGCAGTTGCCAGCCTCGTTTTACCTCTTTCCAGGCATTTTCCGGATCGAAAGGCAGCACATTCAACGTCATGGCCAGGCACTCATCCTCAAGCCAGGCCTTTTTCGGTGTTGGCGCCAGCAGCTGATCCAGGTGCTGATAAATCTCCATTAAATGGGCGACATCCAGGCTGGCATAGCGAACTTGTGCATCCGTCAATGGTCGCTGGCACCAGTTAGACCTTGTCTCATCCTTGGGTAAATCGATATTTAGTATCTGCTTGAGCAGGGCCTGATAACCAAGGGAGAATCCCAGATTAACAAACGCTGCGGCCAGTTGGGTATCAAACAGAGGCCCGGGAACGGTATCGGTTAACAGTTTGAACACTTCCAGGTCTTCACTGCAGGCATGAAGTACTTTAACCACCGAGCTGTCTTCCAACAATCTGGCCAGTGGTTGCCACTGATCAATTGCCAGTGGATCGATCAGAAAAACATCAATGCCTGTCCCCACCTGAATCAGTCCTGGCTGTGGGTAGAAAGTGTCGGTACGGATGAACTCAGTATCCAGAGCGATGGCATCAAGGCTCGACCACCGCTGGCAATAGTCTTCAAGTGACTGATTGTTGTTGATCCAGACTGGCTCTGGCGACAAAAGTTGCATATCGAAAGGTTCTAACGAAAAACTCCATTATAAACAGTCAATAGCAGCTCTTGATAGACCGGAGCGGTTTTTCTCAATCCTATTCCTTAATGGTGAGCGCGTAGCGCTTCAATGCGCTGGTCCAACGGCGGGTGACTGGTAAACAGGGCTGCCAGTCCACTGCGATCACCGCTGCGGATACCAAAGGCGGTCATGGTCGCTGGCATGGCACTGGGCGCTTCATATTCGGAACGCAGACGTTCCAGTGCGGCAATCATATCTCTGCGGCTTGCCAGTTCAGCACCGGCTTCGTCTGCCCTGAATTCGCGCTGACGGGAGAACCACATGACGATAGCACTGGCCAGAAAACCAAGAATAATCTCGGCGATAAAGCTGGTTATGTAGAAGCCAATACCAACACCACCTTCATCTTCATTATCACGACGCAGAAATGAGTCGACGGCATAACCAATAAGCCGGGCAAAGAACATGACAAAGGTGTTCACAACCCCCTGGATCAGGCTCAGGGTAACCATATCGCCGTTGGCAACGTGGCCGATTTCGTGACCGATAACCGCACGGGCTTCGTTCGGGCTGAAGCGATCCAGCAGCCCCTCGCTGACAGCAACCAGCGCGGCATTTTTGTTCCATCCGGTGGCAAAAGCATTGGCTTCCGGAGAGTGGAAAATACCCACTTCCGGCATGCCGATACCTGCCTTTTCAGAGAGTTCCCTGACCGTCTCAACCAGCCACTGTTCCCGGGCTGTTTGCGGTTGTTCAATAATCTGCGTTCCTGTACCCATTTTGGCCATGGTTTTGGAGAGCAACAGGGAGACAAAAGAGCCGGCAAAACCGAATACCGCACAGAATACCAGCAGGGAACCCATATTCAGCCCCTGGTGGCTCAGGTAACTGCCGACGCCGAGAATATTCAGTGTGATACTGGCAAGCAAAAGGACTGCCATGTTTGTGGCCAGAAACAACAGGATTCTCTTCATGAGTTAAGGTGACCTCATCGTCATCATTGTCATTAAGTAGCTATATAAAGGCGACTATTTATCCTTTCAAGAGCGTCTAAAAAATGCGCTTTATTTTTACATGGCACTGACAGAAATAGAGCCGGGTGCCTGACCCCATTCTGGTCACTATTCAGTGAAAAATTGCAGCGCAGCCTGTGCAATTACTTCACTGCCTTTATTGTTAAGTGCCTGTCGGCAATGCCAGGCCATTGTTGCCTGTTTACGGGCAATAGACGGCGGCAGGTCGTTCTTTTTATTATCCGGATTATCCGGGGTAGTGGTGGGCAGACTTAAGCGTAAAAAGCTTTTTTCCGTGAGTACCACCTGATCCAGCGCGTCTTGCCGGATAGTATCCTGATAGCGAATATAGCCTTCCGAGGCCAGCCAGAGCATAGCATCAAAACAGGCTTTGTGGCGCCGATTGGGGATGCCGTACTCATCGGTGCCAGCATTAACAATCAGATCGTCAACGTAAAGTGTTGTCAGCCGGGGGAAGCTGTTATAAAGCTGAACCAGCGTTTTCAGGCAGTCCTGATAAAATTCGTCAATGTGTATGTCGGCCATAGATCATCCATAAAAACGCCAGGAGGCTGACGTTTTCAGAGTGTCGATTTCCAAGCTGACCAAGTGCCTTACTGTTCTCGGTTATGTCTTGCATGAGTAATGGCTCCTGTTAATTTTATAATTGCTACACCATAACCCAAATAATTCTAGCTTAAACTTCCGTCTGTTGGGCGAAATTCAAGGCTCTTGACAATTGCCGGTCTCCACTAAACATTCCCGGCAAAAATATCGCCCCCCACAATCCCCTGTAATCAGGCGGCCGTCGGCAAAAGCGTTACCAACGTCCTTGGCTCCAGCGCTGCTGCTGGTTTTGCCTCATCAAGAGTTGGCGGGTATCCCGGCCCTCTTCGGAAACCGCTTTTTGATAGTCCGGCTGAAGCAGGGACTTAGCTTCGAAGAAAAATCGGGCGCTGTCTGAGTGTTGCTTCTGCCTGGGAAATATTTCTGCCAGAAAGCCATGGATATGCCCGGCGGTACTGCCCAAGGCGCAGCGCATAAAAAACTCCATCTCTTTTTTTGCCTCGGGATCGTTCAGAAACTGCAACCATTGGACGACGGTTTCGACCAATTCCTGGTCTGATGCTTGCTCAGGCAATGGGCTGCTTCTGCGCATGGCAAGGCAGACGGATTGCTTCAGGGATTGCCAGGATAAATCCAGCAACCCACCTTTTTCGTTGTCCGTCAGGTCGGCTGCCCCGTACTCGCCGTTAATATAGCGCATAATGGTCCAGGACAACTCCAGTGTCAGGCGATAAATGCCAATGGTTTGCTTTCGGGTCCCATCGGCAAGAATACTCTGGTAGCAGGATAACTCCTTGATGATGTCACCATCGGCCCGATGGGCACTCACCTCAGCGAGCAACTGACGAATTCCAGAGTTCCAGTTATCTTTTTTCATGGTTTCCGTTGCTGACAGCGTTTTCCCACAAGGCCCCACCACCTGGTATGAGTCATCCGGTGTCAGCGGTTCTGGCCGGTTACTGCCCTGCCAGCCCCTGATCTTGGCCATCAGGTTTTTGCACAGTTCCTTTACCCGGGTTTCCCGGCTCTGCGGCAGTGCTGGCATGGCAACGTCTGCCTCTGCCTTGAGAGCATCGGGCTCTTCGGGAGCATCTTCGACGGTTCGGACGCTTGCCGGTACCACCGGCTCAATAACAGTTGGCGTATGCTGCTGCAACAGTGCCGTCAATTCCGCTCGTAGTTGCTGAAGCAAGGTATGCTCGTGCCGCGTCCAGAAGGCCTGGGGATGAGTAATCAGATTGTCGGCCTGTTCTTTCATGGTCTTAAGCGTTTCAAAGCTTAACGGTGGGAGGTCTGTGGCAGGCTGCTGACTCTGCAGTTTTATGCGCAGGATTTCCAGTTGCAGGCGGACATCAGGCTTCTTCAATCCAGGCACCCGGCAATAGCTCTCTGATTGACAAATGGCTTCATAGGCACGGCGATGTTCACCCTGTTTGTTCAGGATAAATGCCTTGAGCCACAACACGGTGCAGTTAGGAGCTGTGACGTCGGGTACCGGCCCATGGTTGCCTGCCAACAGGCCATCAAGCATCGTTCGGGCCTGGGGATGATATTGCTCTAGCTGTTGTGAAAATTTCTCACGCCACGGCTCCGATAATGCTTCTGCCGGACAGTGGGCAAGGGCGTACAACTGGGCAAACCAGTTGTGGTCAACATTATCAACTACCAGTTTGTGAATAAACTCAATGTACAGGTCGCCCTCAGGAAAATAGGGTCTAAGTGCATTCAACTGACTCACAAACCTGTCTTTCTGGCGCAATTCCAATATGTACGTTTTGCCCCCACGTGCTTTTGAATCAATGATTATGTTCAGATTTTCCAACTGCGCGATGCATGCCTTAATGACATGACCTGCAAATATCTCTTTACCAGTAAACGACGTTTTCGGATCAAGGATACCATTCTCGTCAAGCTGTTTAAGGACGGCCAGTAAATGCATTGGGTTATCCTGGCCAGAAGTGGGTTTATGAAACACGTCCATGATTGTCTTTACTGAGGACAATACCTCTGAATCAAGTTCCTGGTAATGGTCGAGTACTTTTGATAATGACCTGGCAAACAACTCACACCATTTGGAAAACAGTTTCTGTCCGGATTGCTCGTTTTTTTTCATTGAGTTTGCTTTTGGATCAACATAAACCGAAAAGCATTCAAGAACTCTCTTCAGAATACGGGCAGATTCGGGTTTATCCGCTTGATCGATCTTCTCCGGTAAATTTTTGACAATATCATCAGCCATATTGTTGCTGACTGATTCGCCATCATCATCGCTATCACTGTCACTGGACACACTGTATAATTCTTTAGCTATCTGACGGGATAGGTCATCAGCAGTATTTCTTACTCTTTTAAAAAAATCTTCCCGGAATTCCTCATAGTCATTTGCAGCTTGAAACAGGCGTACAACTGTTGACTTCTTTTGACAAGTTGGAATTGCCTTGACGCACTTTGCGTGCAATTCATTACACTTGTTTAAACGCTTTATCAGTTGTTCCGTGTCAATATCGTCCAGAAACTCCGCTTGCTCCAATGAGGCGTCTGAATTATTCGTGTAAAAATTATATTGAACCAACAATTGGTTCAGTGCATTCATTTCAGAAGTCAAGTGTTTCAAAACAAACTGTTACTGTTGTTGGTTAGGTGCTGTAGAGCCAACTTTCCATCTGCCTAATTTCCCGGTTTTACGAGATGATGCCCCAGTTTTTCTGCCATCATTATTGGGAGAATTCACAGAAAATGCTGTGCTCGATGATGTAGAAAGCAAGTTATCCATAATGATCATCCCTTTTTAACTACTTTTATTTCTATTTCTTCCGTGGCAAGTTCCATTGTTAAGTAGGACACCAAGTTATTTATTAATCAGACAAAAATAAAGAATAAAAGTTCACTCCCATCATTCTTTTCCTGATCCCGGATATTAGCCCTGACAACTTCTTCATTTCTGCAGATGCTGCCCACCACCCGAAAAGCCGGAATCGCCTGTGCTTTTGCGGGCAGCTGGCAGCGATCTTTTCCCAGATTGAGTAAAATGATGAAGTTCTTCTCGGACAGCCTCCTAGGAGGCTAAGGAACCGCTCAAGTTTGGTCATTACGGTTTCCAGGTCTTCTGCCCTGGGTAGCGAAATGATTCGCAGGTGGTCAGGCTCAGGCCAGTTGAAGGCAGTGCCCTGGA